>SOIS01000197.1 GCA_004375965.1 Candidatus Cloacimonadota bacterium
GTCAGGACAACGTCCATCTCTCGCGAAGCGACTTTGGCATCTTCATCGAAGGTCTCATAGAAGTCGCCTAAGCGGAAGAAAACTATAGCCTCGGGATACTTCTGCTTAACCCTGAGATACTGCTTTCTAAGAGGTGTTACAGTCATCTATGTTATTTTACTAGCTCTTCAACAACATATAAAGTCAGAGCAAATACTGGGAACGGCGCTTCAACAAAAACAGCCGAAGGGCTATGGTGCTGATGTGTCACGGAGGTTGAAAGCTGACATTCTATTCTAGAGTGAAAAGGAAATTTCGTATATACTGAGGTTATATGAAATGGTAGTTCCAGAAAAGGAGAAAATACCTAAAAGAAAACTAAGCTATGAAAATTACAAGGATTCACGTTGAAAATTATAAAAGTATAAAGGAATTGGATATCAGCCCTAGTCCTAAATTAAATGTCTTTATCGGAGATAATGGTGTTGGTAAAAGTAATATATTCGATGCAATAAATTGGTTGTTAGGGCCAATCTATCCAACTTTTAACGCAACAACAAAACAAGACCATTATTTGGGAGATGAAAAGAATAGGATACTTATCCAACTATACTTTGAAGACGATTACCTCTTAGAATTAGATGAGTCAAAGGATAGATATCAATTTTCTATTAAGCGATATGGAACTTATCAAAAAGATTTAGGCACCTTACGAGAAGGGTTCTGTTCAGCTTACGTAGGAGTGGGAAGACAAATTGTTGACTATTTACCCTCAAATAGATGGAGTTTGTTGGGACGAATTCTGTTGGATATAAATAAAAAGTTCTTAGAAGAAAGAACGGAAACTGGAGAATGCAAGTCTGAAAAATTGAAGGCGGAACTAGACAGAATAAGGGACGATTTGCTGTTTTCTGTAGTAGATGGTGAAGGAAACAACATCATGCAAAAATTTGCTACCATCTTGCAAGAAGAAAGTGCCAATCAGATGAATAAAAAGACGGAGGATTTTCGACTAAGCTTTAATCTTTACGACCCATGGAATTTCTACAGAACATTGCAAATACTCGTCAACGAACCTGACATAGGATTAACATTTCAGGCTTCCCAATTAGGCACGGGTGCACAGGCTGCCATTACAATAGCAATTTTAAGAGCATACTCAGAAATAAAGTTGGGAGGAGGCAATCCTATTTTTATAGATGAGCCAGAGTTGTTTTTGCATCCGCAGGCACAGAGGAATTTTTATAAGATTTTAAGAAAACTTGCTGAGGAAAACGATATTCAAATATTTTATATCACCCACTCTCCATATTTAATATCCTTAGAACACTTTGACGAGAGCTTTGTTGTAAGAAAAACTAAAGAAAGTGGAACCTGTGTTAGAAACGCTGATATAGATAAATTCGTTGAGGATTTAAAAATTCGTAAAGGAATAGATTCTAACGAAACTACTTTGAAATTACACTATAAGAATGCTTATGAGCAAACAGCGGACAGTCTTTCATCATTGGAAGCCTTTTTTGCTAAAAAGGTTATTCTTGTTGAAGGTGGGTCAGAAGCCCTGATACTGCCTTACTTCTTCGGGAAAATACACTTTGATTACATCAAAGAAAAGATAACTATCGTAAAGTGCGGGGGTAAAAGTGAGTTGGATAGATTTTGCAGGTTATATTCCGAGTTTGGAATACCTAGCTATGTAATTTTCGATGGTGATAAACATCATAGAAATGAGGACCGCGAGAAATCTATAATAATGAACCATGAATTGTTTGATATATTGGGAGAAATTAAAAGCGAAGACTTCCCAGATGGCAAAATCCACGCGAATTATCTTGGTTTTGAATACGACTTTAACTATGCTCTTAAATTGGCTGGCTTTGAAGATGTTTATAATGAAGGTAATCCTGAACGATCGCCTAAGGGATTAGACCTTTTTCTCAAAGTAAAAGGACAGGTAGAGAATTCAACAGTAAAAATCCCTGATTGGATATCACAAATCAGAGAAAGCATAATAAATTTACCAGAAGAAGTGGACAGTGTTTTAAAACAACGCATATCTGAAGAGCAATCAGTTGAGTATGACGATTTACCATTCTAAGCCACCAAAGAGAGTAAAGTTATTGAGATATTGGGGAGAATTAAGGATGAAGAAGACCGCCACTTCATGCAACATAGTATATACGCTATAGACTTATGCCCCCTTGCCCTCTAGGAGATGCTACCCCGTCGTGTAGGCTAGGAAGGTTTCTGCTATGTCAGAAGAAATTGAAATTTACGTTAAGGAAGGATTCCGGGGGGTGATGGATGGAGGTTGGGTTAAGAAGATAGTCAAGGAAATCCTTAAGGCTGAAAGGGTGGCGCCTCCTTATGAGATAAGCCTGGTTTTCACCGATTCGGAGACGGTGAAACAACTTAACCGAGACTACCGGGGGGTGGATGAGCCTACTGATGTGCTGGCATTCTACATGCTTTCGCAGAAGGAAGCCGATTCCACTTTTGCTCTACCTCCTGATGGTGTAACCAGGCTGGGAGAGGTAATCATCTCTTATCCCCAGGCGGTAGAGCAAGCCAAGGAGCAAGGGCACGCGACCGAAAAAGAGCTGGCATTGCTGGTTATCCACGGGATACTTCATCTCCTGGGCTATGACCATGAAGAGCCAGAGGGAGA
>SOIS01000127.1 GCA_004375965.1 Candidatus Cloacimonadota bacterium
GGTCCCCGTCAATTCCTTTGAGTTTCAGCCTTGCGACCGTACTCCCCAGGCGGGACACTTAACGTGTTAACTACGGCACCGAGCATCACGCCCAACACCTAGTGTCCATCGTTTACGGCTGGGACTACCAGGGTATCTAATCCTGTTTGCTACCCCAGCTTTCGGGCTTTAGTGTCAGCAACGGCCCAGAGAGCTGCCTTCGCCAATGGTGTTCCTCTCAATATCTACGCATTCCACCGCTACACTGAGAGTTCCACTCTCCTCTACCGTGCTCAAGATTCCCAGTATCAGATGCACGTTCCGGGTTAAGCCAGGAATTTTCACATCTGACTTAGGAACCCACCTAGACCCCCTTTACGCCCAGTGATTCCGGACAACACTTGCTCCCTCCGTATTACCGCGGCTGCTGGCACGGAGTTAGCCGGAGCTTTTTCTGAGAGTACTGTCATCCAAAAGAATTATTGGTTCTTTTGGACTTCATCCTCTCTAAAAGAAGTTTACAACCGGTAAGGCCTTCATCCTCCACGCGGCGTCGCTGCATCAGGCTTTCGCCCATTGTGCAAATTTCTAGCCTGCTGCCTCCCGTAGGAGTCTGGGCCGTGTCTCAGTCCCAGTGTGGCCGGTCACCCTCTCAGGCCGGCTACCTATCATAGCCTTGGTGGGCCATTACCTCACCAACTAGCTAATAGGACGTGGGCTCCTTCTCAGGCGATAACTTAAATCAGAGGTCATCTTTCATCCCAAGTTAATTCTTAGGACAATATGGTGTATTAGTTCCGTTTTCACGAAATTATCCACCTCATGAGAGTAGATTACCCAAGCATTACTCACCAGTTCGCCACTCCTCGTAAAGCAAGCTCTACGAGGCGTTCGACTTGCATGGCTAAGACACGCCGCCAGCGTTAGTCCTGAGCCAGGATCAAACCCTCCAAAAAATAAAATCAAAAATTCAGGTAATGCACGCTATTAAGTTTTCAAAGAGCTGTTAATAATTAAATATATACTAAATTGTTTAATTTGTCAAGGGTTTTTTTAATATATTTTAAAAAGTAACAAATATTTGATTGAACAGATTAAAGTCGAGATTACACAGATTAAAATATTGTTGGCAAACCCCCCACATCTATTCGAAGTCATACAGGGAATCTGTGTAATCGTTTGTAGGAATCAATGTAATCGGAAATCTCTTTTTTGAAAAAGAGGTTTCTAGGGTGCATCTGGATCTGAAACTCTTTCTATTCTTGCTCCAAGTCTAGTAAGTTTTTTTTCTATATGTTCGTAACCCCTGTCTGTATGGTATATTCGTGATATATGAGTCTCACCTTTTGCAACCAATCCAGCAAGAATGAGAGCAGCGGATGCACGTATATCAGATGCCATAAGGGGTGCACCGCTGAGTTGCTTAACTCCTTTTATGACAGCTGTGTATCTATCAATCATGTTTATATCTGCCCCTAACCGTATTAATTCAGGAACATGCATAAATCTATTTTCAAATATTGTTTCGACTATTGTGCTATTTCCTGGTGTAACAGAGAGTAATGATATCATAGGAGGTTGCAGGTCTGTTGAAAAGGAAGGGTAAGGACCAACCTGGATTGAAAGGGGTTTTACAGTCTTTGGGGGACATATATTTAAGTAATCTTTCCCTTCTTGAATCTCCACACCGTACTCTTTTAGTAAATGGATAAGAACCCTGTTATGCTCTGGATTACATTTTTTTACTATTACATTCCCTTTTGTTATTGCAGAAGCAATAAGGAGAGTACCTGTCTCAATTCTATCCGGTATGATACTATACTCTGTTCCTTTGAGTTTCTTGCGTCCTTCGATTTCTATGATAGGTGTACCCATCCCTTCAATTTTTCCACCGCATCTATTAAGAAAGTTTGCTACATCAACAACTTCTGGCTCCATTGCTGCTTCTTCAATTTTTGTTACTCCTTTTGATAGAGAAGCTGCCATCATAACATTAATAGTTGCTCCAACACTTGTGCCATGTTGACCTTTCAGCATTATTCTTTTCCCTTCGAGATTTTTTGCCTTACAAGTTACATATCCATGTTTAATCTCAACCTTTGCTCCAAGGGTTTTTAGTCCTTTTATATGAAGGTCAACTGGTCTCGAGCCAAGTGCACAACCTCCAGGGAGTGCAACCTTCGCTTCATTAAATCGAGCTACAAGAGGACCAAGTACATAGTATGATGCGCGCATCTTCTTTATCAGTTCGTATGGTGCCTCAGTTGAAATAATGTTAGACGCATCAAGTGTTAGTGCATCATCTTTCCAGTAGGATTTGCACCCCAGTGTTTTAAGAACATTAAGCATAGTGAATACATCACTCACCTTTGGAATTCTTCTAAGAGTAACAGGCTCTTCAGTAAGCAAACTTGCTGCTATGATCGGAAGAGCTGCGTTCTTCGCACCACTTATTTTAACGTTTCCTCTAAGAGGAATTCCCCCTTTTATTATAAATTTCTCCATCCTTATTTTTCTCCTCTTAAAAGTTTCTTTAGTTTAGGTAACGGATAACAGTTTATCACATTCTCCTTTGTTAGCCAGGCTCTCCTTGCAATTCCGACACCGAGACGCCAATATTTAAGCATTCCCACATTATGTGCATCTGTACCGATTGAGAACAATAAGTTGAACGATTTTGCTCTCCTGACATTTGTGTCATCTAAATCCAATCTATCAAAGTAAGAATTTATTTCAAGGATTATTCCTTCATCCTTTGCTTTTTCAAAGACCTTTTCAAGATTAACATCATAACCTTTTCTTTTAGAAATCAACCTTCCCGTCGGATGTGCAAGAATGTTAACAAATGGATTTTCCATAGCTTGTAGGAATCTTTCTGTCACATTCTTTCTGAATCCCTGATGAATCGCTGCAATTACTATATCAAGTGTCTCAAGGATGCTATCTTTGTAGTCAAGTTCACCATTGCTTAGGATGTCTACTTCTGCACCCTTCAGTACAGAAATACCTTTTATCTCTTCGTTTATCGTATCTATTTCTTCATTCTTTTTTAAGAGCATATCTTCTGTTAAACCCCCGGCATACGTTACAGATTTCGAATGGTCACATATTGCAATGTATTTGAAACCCATTGCTTTTGCTGTTTTTGCAAGTTCGACTATACTCTCTGCCCCATCTGAATATTTTGAGTGGATATGGAGGTCCCCCAGAAAGTCTTTATATTCAACTATTCTCGGTAGTCTATGTTCCATAGCAAGTTTTATCTCACCATTGTCTTCTCTCATCTCAGGAGGTATATAATCAAGTCCAATACTCTTATATACCTCTTTCTCTGTACTCCCTGCAACCTTCTTTTTACCTCTAAAAACACCATACTCGCTAATTTTTAATCCCTTTACTTTCGCAATTGTTCTTAATTTTATATTATGTGCCTTTGAACCTGTAAAATATTGTAAACAGGCACCAAAGGAATCGGCTTTGACTACCCTCAGGTCAACCTGAATACCGTGAGTTTTGAGGATAACTGTTGCCTTTGTAGAGCCAACACTTATGACATTACGAACAAAAGGCAATTTTATAAAAAAGCCCGTTACTTCTTCTCCCTTATCACTGATAGCTAATAGGTCTATATCACCAACGGTCTCCTTCATTCTTCTGTAAGAACCACAAGGGGTGACATTTCGGGTAACCTCGTTTAATCTTGAAATGATTTCTTCAATAACAGGGTAGACATCACCAATTACAAATCGTTTTTTTCCTATTTCTGATGTTTCAAAAAGTTGTATTGTTTCCTTCATCCTTTCTATCTTTTTTGCACCCATCCCCTGTAAGAGAGCAAGGCTACCATCATCCATTACCTTCTTCAATTGATCAAGGGAATCAACGCCGAGTTTTTCGTAAGCACGTTTTAATGTCTTTGGACCCAGGTAGGGTATCTTCATCATCTCAAAAATTCCTTTGGGTATATCCTTTGTTTCTTCATCAAATTTTGAAATCTTACCAGTTTCAATATATTCCTTTATCTTTTTTGCTATTCCTTCACCAATACCAGGTATCGCTGTAAGTGGTTTCTCTTTACAGAACTCCTTGAGGTCAAAAGAAAAATCTTTTATTATTCTAGATGCCTTTCGGTAAGCTTGTATCTTGAAAGGATTTTCTGCTTTGAATTCAAGGGCGTCTGCAAGCAGATTGAAAATTTCTGCCAGTTCTTGGTTAGTCATTTTTACTTTTCTTGATTACTATAGAAAGTGTAAACCACAGGGTGCACAGAATCATTAGAGTGTAAACAGAGAATTCAATTCTATTCTCAACCGGGGTTTTAAGAGATTGAAAGCAGTCGCTTTTTTTCATGGTTTCTATGGTTAGGTTTTTACTCGAAAAGAAGAGTGATTGCAACAGGATAATGATAAAAGAAAGTAGGGATAACAGCCAATGCAATCATACATTGGCAAGGTTATATTAGATTTCTATGCAACTAAAGAAATGTTAGGAACCCATTTCTTTCAGTTTCTTCTTAAGGGCTTCTATCTTTCTTTCGAGCGCAAGTTCTTCTTTCCTTTTGGCTTCTACTCTCTGTGAGAGAATTATTTCTTCCCTTCTCTTTTTTACAATTCGCTGCGTTAACTCAAGCTCCTCCCTCTTCATTTCATCCATATCAGCAGGGACTTCCTGCAAAGCTGCTTTTTTCTCTTCCTGTGCTTTCATGTTTTCGATATGGGTTTTCAGGTCATTAATTTCTTTATCCTTTAAGGCAAGTTGTTTTTTTATTTTATCAGCTTCTGAAGAAGGGACAGATAAAGAGATTGCTTTCTCGCTCTCTTCGAGTTTTTCAAACATTACTTTCTTTTCATCTACGTTTTTTAATAATTTTGCTTCTTCCATTCGTAACGTTGTAATTCGTTTGTTTATTTCATCTTCGTCTCCTGTGATTTCCTCTTTCTTTTTAGAAAACGTAGAAAATTCCTTCTTTAATTCATTGATCTTCGATTCGAGTTCCTGTTTATTCCTCTTCAATGTTTTAACTTGTTCTTTCGAGATAAAACCAGTAGTTTTGGAAGGCGCAGCGGTGCCAATAGCTCCGACTATAGAGAGAATTATGCCAATAAATGCAGCTGCTATAAATAGTATTTTCACCAGATTGTTAGGTGGTTGTTCCTCTGTTACACCTATCCATGGATTCTTTAGTCCAAGATGAACTTCTCCAACTCTTATATCTTCAAGCATTATAGGTGTTGCAATATCATAAATCTCTTTTTCTTTACTATACTGGATTAGATTTTTCCTATCTCCAAGAGAATTTAATCCTCCCAGTTGATAATCCTGAAGGATCTGAGTAGAATCTGAATGAGTAAGAATTTTCCCCTCTTTGTTAATGATAATAAGGTATAAAAAACCAGTAATGTTGTCCTTTATATCAGATTCATACATCCCGAGCACAAAATGGTCATTATCAATAACATAATCAACAATGGAATTTGCGATGTTTGCATTCAGAGAGAGAGTGCTTTGCTTCCATATTTCGAGCCCAGGGATACCCCTTTTATAGGTTGTAGGACTCAATTTTTGAATGGATAAAAATCCAACAGCAGTAAAGAGAAGAACTATTATGATTCCTAAAATAAGGGATTTCTTATTCATTTACTTTTTCTCCATTTTCTTTTTCTTCATTGCACGGCTACATGAGGTGTGACTACCACACACCATGTTTTCAAAAGCCGCCCTCAAAACTTTAAATTCAACCCTTCTATTCTGCTGATGTTCATCTTCTGTCTTTGCATAGGAATAATATGCCTGTTCTTGCCATGTCTCATTGCTATCATCCTTGTTGGAGGTATGTTCAGTTTATTCTCCTTTTTTAATTTTAGCTCTGCAATAACAAGATTACTAATGTTAAACTCTTCGTTTTCTGTATAGTTATAATCCAAAGTAGTATATAAAAATAGAATCCTTTTGTCAAGTAAAAAAAATACATTCTTCCCAAAATGTAACAGTTCAATCCTATTTAATATATGTTACTTCCCAATTTCTAATTCTCACTTCATAATTGTCAGTTTTTATCTTTGTTAGCGACAATACCAACATATTGATTTTAATATAGGGGTAAATCAGTTTATGCTTTCTAAAAAGGCAAAAAAGGCTTGACTTTTTTTTCTTTTCTTGCTATATTTAAGCAAGCCTAAATCAGGGCTTAAAAGATTTGAATACTTGGGGGCGAATGGTCTCGACAGTGGTGTGCAGTCTGACGGTTGCATGCCGAGGTGCCACAACCTCGCACAAAGTGGCAAAAATCTAATTGGCACAAGCCAAGTCGCATTTGCTGCATAAGTCAGCAAACATCTTTTCAAACTTTGTCTGTCGAGTTTGGAAAAGGTGACGGATTGACAGACTGGTTTTTCCGATTTATCCCTGTCAGAAGAACGAGATCTAAGGGGTTATACCTTTAGAGAATCCTATTCGGAGGAGTCTTTTAAGGTGAAATAAAAATCCGAAAAAAGCATGTAGTAGCTGTCAGTTTGATGCCTCTGGACGTGGGTTCGATTCCCACCGCCTCCACCAATCTTAAAGGTAAGAATTACGAGAGTATCGATATTAGGAAAACGGGAAAATGGAAATTTTAGAGACCGAAATTACGAAGATAGGAAAATGTTCTTAACAGACGAAAATACGAAAATGGAAATTAGGAAAATTAGAACAAAATATCCAAGAAACAATTTCCAATTTCATAATTTCGTGTTTTGATATTTCAATTTCTCAAATTCTGGTTTGCTTGATAAAGGGGGAAAGATATGAAGATAACTCCACTTGATGTTAGAAAACAGGAATTTAAAACTACCTTCAAAGGTTATGATAGAAACGAAGTGAATGTCTTCCTTGAGATGATAGCAAAAGAGATGGAAGATCTCATAAAAGAGAACACCATCTATATGGAACAGCTTCGAGACCTTGATTCTAAGATTGAGGACTACAGAAGGATGGAAAAAACCCTCCAGAACACATTAACAAGTGCACAGAAAACCACAGATGAATTGCGGAGAAATGCGGAAAAGGAATCGGAACTCATACTCCGAAACGCTCGAATTCAGGCAGATCACGTATTAGAAGAAGCACGGTCACAGGTGAATAAGATCCAGACTCAGGTCGCTTCTTTAAAGAGTCAAAGGGATTCATTCATTGCTCAATTTAAGGGACTCGTTGAAGCGCAGTTGGGGGTACTAAATAAAAACTGGGAAGAATTGGAGATTGAAGAATTGCCAGATGAAAAGGAAAAGCCAGGTGAAACAGAGAGAAAACAGGCTAAAAGGGAGACCCGTGAGCCCTTAAAAGGTTTCGGCGACCTTTTTAGATAAGATAGAGTTTAGTTCAAGGAAGGTAGTGTGGAGAAGAAAAAGGTCCTTTACGATATGGTAATCGAAGCAAGGGATTATATAAAAAATCTTATAGACCATAATCCGGATGTTGCAATAATTCTCGGTACCGGAGCTGAATATAGAATGTTAAGAACCATGGGCGCTGATGTTGTTGGAATGTCGACGGTTCCAGAGGTGATTGTTGCAAGGCATATGGGTATGAGAATCCTTGGCCTATCCGTAATAACAGATATGGGGCTTCCTGATGCAATGGAATCGGTCAATCTGGAGGATGTGATTAGTGCAGCCTCCAGAACAGAACCATTTCTGACAACCTTAATAACAAAAATTGTTGGAAGAATATAAAGAGGAATGAAAAACATCTTCCATTTCACTATTTTCACGGTAATCCTTTTTTTATACCTTGTTGGATGCAACAGAGAAGCAGCAATTAAAGGAAAACAAGCTCGGGAATATTTTAACAATCAAGAATATAATAAGGTAATAGAGATACTTGAAACGATAAAACCATCCAGGAGAACAGCAACTGTTAGTTTGCTGCTTGGGAAATCTTATAGTGCAATATTTGAGTTTGATAAAGCAGACCATATATTCATGAATATATTCAAAAGATACCCATATCTTAAAGATAGTCTTGTTACTGCTTATATTAGTATTGCAGATAGATTCGAAAAGAGAAAAAGAACAGATCTTGCAGTAAAAGCATATAGATCCCTTCTCAATATAGAAAGTGAATACAATCTTGATAATGGATTTTACACGTTAGGACACTACTATTACATCAGAAACGATCTTGAAGAGGCAATGAATTTCTTTGAAAAGGGAATTGATAACATCACAGAACCACATATACTTGCAAAAGTAAAGACTGAACTGATGGATATATACGAGATAGTCGGAATGTTAAAGAAGGCAATAGAAATATCTGTCGATGACTCCTCAAGCGATATCATTTACAGAAGGGGGAAAATTTCATATAAACTTGCAAAGGACCTTTTTGCGGGGAAAGAATTCGATTCTGCTTTGGTCTACTGTAAAAATATAATAGAAATAAACTCTCCAAAAACACTTATTGATGATACATACTTCCTTATGGGAGAGATCTATTCAGCGTGTGGCAATTATAATAATGCTTTGCGATGTTACAGAGAGGTTGTGAAATTAGATAGGTTTCGAAACAGTGAGATTGCTTCCTTAGCACGAAAGAAGATAGGAGTTTTGACTCAACTAAGAAAGGGGGAATAGTGAAGATATTGCCCATTGCAATTCTTTTTTCGCTTTTGTTATTAAGCTGCACAAAAGAGACAATAAAACCTGGGCTGCCAGCTGATGAGTTATTTGAGATTTCCAAAAATGCTTTTGAGAAGAGAAAATACGGTCGTGCGATTGATGGTTTCAAGAAACTTGTTTTTGAACATCCTGGGAGTGAGCTCATTGATAAGGCGCAGTTTTATCTTGCAGAATCGTATTTAAATGCAAGGGATTACGAAAATGCAGTCGTAGAGTACAGATTTCTCATTCAAAACTTCACTGAAAGTCCTTATCTTGATGATGCACATTATAAATTGGGTTTAACATACTACAAGGCATCTCCTGCATATTACCTGGATCAGAAAAGAACAGAAGATGCCCTGAAGATTATTGATAGGTTTATTATTCGCTTCCCAGAGAGTGGGTGGATAGAGGATGCTAAAAAAGTAAGAGCGAAATGTCTTGATAAACTTTCGAAGAAGGAATTGGAAAATGGAAAACTATATTATAAACTCGGACATTTTGAGAGCGCAGAGATATATCTAAATGACCTTCTTGAAAGTTACCCTTCATCTTCTTACGTCGATGAGACAAGGTTCACGCTCGCACTCTGTTATAGAAAGCTTGGTAGGGAAGAGGAAGCAAAAGAGATTTTTAAGGAGTTGAGTAAAGAAGAGGGACAATTTACTGAAAAAGCAGAGAAGGAGCTTGAAAAGATAAGTAAACCCCGTTAGAATTTCATACGGGGCATTCTAACGGGGTAAAAAGGAATGAGAAGTGTAACAATCTTCGGCGGCACATTTGACCCAATCCATTATGCACATTTAATCATAGCACAGGATATACTTGAGAAAATCGGGACTCAAAAACTACTTTTCTTACCTACCCTTGATCCACCCCATAAAAAAAGTTTTGCACCATTCCCGGATAGAGTGAACATGGTCAACCTTGCAACAAGAGGAAATCCCAGATTTCAATGCAGTGATATAGAAAAGAGACTCCCAGGACCTTCATATACAATAAATATCTTACGAGCAATAAAGAAGGAATCTGAAATCTCCAATATCTCATTTATTATAGGTATGGACTCCGCAGTAGAATTCAAGACATGGAAAGACCCGGATGACCTCCTTGAAGAATTTGAAATAGTAGTTATTCCAAGACCTTTTTACACAAAGGAGGATGTCCTTCCGAGATTCAAGAAGAAGATGAATTTTCTAAATACAAGAAAGATTGAAATCTCCTCAACGGAAATCAGGGAACGGATTAGAAAAGGTAAAAAGATAAAATACCTGACACCGGATTCTGTAATTGACTATATAGAGAAGAAGGATTTGTACAAATAGACTGAAGTTCAGACATAAAAACCAGGTCTCGCACCGCCATAACAGTTTTTCCTTCCCAAAAGTATGGTGAAACAAAAAAACAAGAATAGACTCATCCTCATTGATGGTTCAGCAATGGCATACAGGTCGTACTTTGCATTTATCAATAATCCGTTAAGGAACTCAAAAGGTGAGAATACGAGTGCTATCTTTGGTGTTGCAAATTCACTGTTGAAAATTTTGAGGGAGCAAAAATTTACACATATCGTAACATGTTTCGATACTCCCCAGCCAACATTCAGACATAAGATTTTCAAGGAATATAAAGCAACAAGGGAAAAGATGCCCGATGAGTTATGTGGTCAAATGGATGTTGTAAAGGAGTTAATAGAAGCAATGGGAATCACTGTTCTCGAAGTAGAGGGTTTTGAGGCAGATGATATTATGGGAACTCTTGCGCAGCGTGCCCTTTCAAGCAGATTTTCAGTAACACTCATCTCCTGGGATAAAGATTTTCTCCAGCTTCTTACAAATGAGGGGATAGATATAATCAAACCTGGGAGGGGCAAGATAGCAGAAGAACTTATTACACCAGATGTAGTAAAGAAAAAACTGGACGTCTCTCCACATCAAATGACCGATTATCTTGCTCTTGTAGGGGATACTTCGGACAATATTCCGGGAGTTCCAGGTGTTGGACCAAAGTCTGCAGCAAAATTATTAAAGGATTTTGGAAACATTGAAAATATCATTGCGAATAAGGCAAACATTAAATCCGCAAAAATAGCATCAGCAATTGATGAAGTGCAATTAAACCTTTCAAAAAAACTTGTTACCTTAGATACAAATCTAAAGATAGATATAGACATTAATTCGCTATTGTATAAGGGAAAGAGGAATGAGAGATTAAAGGAACTATTTACAAAATTTGAATTTACATCCCTTATGGGAGAGCTAAGAGAAGAGTCTGAAAGACAGGTCGATCTCAAAGAAATAGGAATTGCTCAGATGCGGAAGATGGTAAATGAAATAGAAGATTTAGCAGCAATTGAGTTTTTGAATGTTGATGGTTCTTCTCTGATATCTCTTGCTACTTCTGATAATGTTTGGGTAACAGAAGTACCGGAGAAGGGATGTATTGATTATAAGAATTTCCACCCATTCCTCAATAAGAAAGGAACATTAAAAATATCAACGGATATAAAATCCCTGTTGCATTTGATGAAAGCAGAAGATATTAATACAGGTAAAGGTTTCTTTGACATCTCCATTGCATCTTACCTCCTTGATCCTTCAAGGGGGAGTCATACTATTGATTTCGTTTCATTAAGGTTCGGAAACAAAATCTTAAAGAAGAAAGAAGATTTAATCAAGGAATACAAAAAAAAGAAAATAGAAGTGTGTGAAATTAAACAGGAACTCTCAAGATATGTCCAAACTGACTTTTACCTTTACCCAATAATAAAAGCAAAACTCGAGGACGAAGAGATGAGTGAGCTTTTCTATACAATAGAAATGCCCCTTGTCTCTGTTCTTGCAAGGATTGAGAGGGCAGGTATTCTTGTGGACAGGAAATTCTTTGATAATCTAAGTGAAGAATATGAAAAGGAGATTAGTGAAATAGAGAAGAATATCTACAATATTTCAGGGGAAACATTCAATGTTCGTTCTACAAAACAACTTCAACATATACTCTTTGAGAAATTGAAACTCAATCCACCAAGAAGAACAAAGACAGGTTTCTCAACAGATTCAGAAACGCTCCTTACTCTTTCCGCACAGCACGATTTACCGAAGGAAATTCTCAAATACCGGGAACTTTACAAACTGAAATCAACATATATTGATACACTTCCAAAACTTACAGATGAAAATGGAAGGATCCATACTACATTTATTCAAACAACAGCTGCTACAGGGAGGCTTGCATCAAGAAACCCGAATCTTCAGAATATTCCTGCGAGGGGTGATCTTGGGCGGGAGATAAGAAAAGGTTTTATTGCACCTAAAAGAAAGAAACTACTATCCTGTGATTATTCACAGATAGAACTTCGCATCCTTGCACACGTTTCGGATGATGAAAACCTGAAAAATGCATTTTTTAACGAACTTGATATTCACACAAAAACAGCATCAAGTATCTT
Organism: Candidatus Cloacimonadota bacterium; assembly: GCA_004375965.1. Lineage (GTDB taxonomy): Bacteria > Hydrothermota > E44-bin80 > E44-bin80 > E44-bin80 > SOIS01. The sequence continues at coordinate 12,067 of SOIS01000127.1, forward strand.
CAAAATCACTGAAGAGAATATTACAAGAGAGATGCGAAGAAGGGCGAAAATAATAAATTTCGGAATAATTTATGGTATGAGTCCATACGGACTCGCCCAGGAACTTAATATTACACCGGAAGAGGGGATGGTCATTATAAATTCATATTTTGATACATATCCGGAAGTAAAGGAGTGGATTGATACTATTATTGAAGAGACGAAACAAAAAGGTTTCACAGAAACACTTCTTGGAAGGAGAAGAAGGGTCACAGAACTTAAAAGCAATGCTTATAATATAAGAGAGTTTGGCAAAAGAATAGCAGTTAATACACCTATTCAGGGTTCCGCAGCTGATATCATAAAACTCGCAATGATAAGGATTGATGAAAGAATAAGGAACGAATCCATTAATGCAACAATGGTTCTTCAGATTCATGATGAGCTGCTTTTTGAGGTGGATGAACGTCATATCGCTGAGGCAAAGGCATTAATAGCGAATGAAATGGAGAATGCAATACAACTATCAGTACCGCTCAAGGTTGAGATTGGAATAGGTAACAACTGGCTTGAAGCACACTGAAGACAGTAATTAGTGGGCAGTAGGGAGTAAGCAGAAAGAAGAATATCAGAGTACCAGAGTATTAAAACATCAGAGTTTCAGAATATTAGCAATGGGGTGAAAGGGGTCTGACCCCAATACTATTTTGAAGTTACGTCTTCGTAGATTTCATAGATTCTCTGTGATACCCTCTTCCATTCATACTGAGAAACAGTATGTAATCCCTCCGTTATGAGTCTAATCCTCAATGTATTGTCTGATAGAAGAAAAGATATCTTATCTTTGATATCTTCTGGGGAATGAGGATTACATAATAATCCGTTTATTCCATCCTTTATTACCTGTTTGTATCCATCGATATTGGAGGCAACAACTGGAATTCCTGATGCCATTGCTTCTATCAGGACAATGCCGAATGTTTCACCACCAAGTGCAGGGGAACAGTAGATATCACAAGAGCGATAGACAGAGGGAATATCTTCTTTTGGAATAAACCCGAGGAAATGGACATGCTCCGTTAGTCTATGTTGTTTTACAAAATTTTCACAGGTAGATTTTTCCGGTCCTGTTCCTGCAACAATAAGATAGACATTCATCTCCTTTCGCAGGAGTTTAAATGCATGGAGTAGTTGACCAAGTCCCTTTCTTGTATCGTGCCTGCCTAAAAAGAGAATCTTTTTCCCCTTCACTTTTGTAATCTCCGGATGTTTTTTCCCTGTTGGTGTGAACCTTCCCATATCGACTCCGCATGGAACAATAAAATAGTCTCCAGGAATATATGGCTTAATAAAATCAACTGCAACAGGGGAAACCCCGATACGTGCTTTCAATTTTTCATAGAAAGGGAAAATCTTATTATAATATCGCGCACCAATGTTTACTTTTATGAACCCTGTTGTATGGAATGTTGCAACGCAGGGGGAATGGGAGTATTTTAATGCCCAGTGGGAGATATTGGGAAAGAAAGGAGCATTTAAATGAACTATATCAAATTTTTTCCTTGTGAAAAAGGACTTCACAACAAACGGATTAAACAAGGGTATTGTAGCAAGGGTTCCATTCATAGGGATAAAGACTACCCTCCCGACCCTTTCAACTCCTTCTTCTCTTTCTTCATCAGGATAATGGAGTGTGAGGATTGTTACACTATGCCCTTTTTCTTTAAGGGATTTTGCAAGGTTATATGTATATTCCGTCACACCTGATGGATATGGATGGTATGGGTCTGAAGCAATACATACACGCATATTTCTAATTTATCACCAAATAAATGGATTGTCAAGCCAAAATTTTTTCAATCTTCTTTACCATCCGATAGCCACAGGCTTTAGCCTGCATTAATATTTTCGCACCTTAAATGGTGCGGTTATCAGAACATAAAAAAATAACTTGAAAATTGTGTAAGGATTTGCTATTGTGAATGTTATGAAAACGGGGAAGGATGAAATATAGCAATGCACGTAAATGGTGCTGATTTCCTACTGACATTCAAATGCCCGTCACAATGTAAACACTGCAGTTACAAAGCTGGTCCAGAAAGAAACGTAACGCTTTATCCAGGTGTCTGCATCGGTAACGTTAGGAACAAATCATTAACAGGTGTACTTGAGAACTATGATTATCGTACCCACCCCATAATAAGAATTATTGCAGAAGAAGATCCCGTAGGTCTCCTGAGGTTAGCAAGAGGAAAAGGTTACAGGAAAGAGGAAAGATTTATTAATGAGTGCCACCTCTGCTATGAGATGAGAAAATACCTGCGGCGCTTTTATCCGGAACATTTAGCTCCTTCGGGATGCTATTAAAACCATCTAAGGATAGAATTGACTGTGTTCCAAATTATGTTTGTGAACTACCATGTCATTGAATACCGTCACAATAAAGGGGATTACCTATTCATCATAGCAGAAAAATAATCATGGCTATAAAGAAGGGAAAATAATGCAGCAGAAAGATTTCAAAGCCATCATTTTTGATTTGTTCCATACATTAACTTCCCTTGAATCTGTAAAGGCACCCGGTAGATCAACAACTGATATTTTAGGTATTTCACGGAAAGATTGGAACAATCAATTGCTTTTCTATTCGGATGATCGTCTAAGAGGAAAAATAAAAGATCCATTTGAAATTATTGCAATAAATGCATATGCAATAAATCCCAATATTTCTGAGGAAACAATCAGGGAAGCAGCAAATAACCGTATTAATCGGTTTAAGTTCTCTTTAGAACATATAGAACCAACTACCATTGATGTCCTGGAGAGGTTAAGAACTTCAGAAAAATTACTTGGCCTTATCACTAATGCGGATGTAAGTGAAATTGCCGGTTGGAATAACTCACCTTTAAAAAAGTATTTTAACAGTGTGGTTTTCTCATGCGCAGTTGGTTACATAAAACCGGAGAAAGAAATATATGAAATATGTCTTAGCGAACTCGGTGTCTTACCTAGAGAAGCCATTTTCGTGGGTGATGGGGGCAGTACGGAATTGAGGGGTGCAAAAGAATTAGGAATGACTACGGTTTTGACAACACAAGTTATTAAAAACATATGGCCAGAGAAGATTGATGAGAGAAGGAAGTATGCAGATTATGAAATTGATGAACTCAAATGGTTTTTCGAATTGAAGTTATAATAAAATGAATAATTATCAGGCTATAATATTTGATCTGGGAAACGTAATTTTTAATATCTCATTTAATAACATGTTTGCGTATTGGGCACAAGTTACTGGATTTAATGCAGTTGAGATAAAAAAGAAATTCGCATTTAACGGGATGTATTATAAATTTGAAAGAGGAGAGATTGACCCTGGTTTGTATAGAAAATATGTTCTTGCAACATTGGGATTTCAAATGAATGAAGTTGAATTTAATAATGGCTGGAACAATATATATCTAAACATCGTTCCTGGAATAGAAAATTCACTCCAGGATTTAAAGTCAAAATATAGGTTATTTATCTTAACGAATACAAATATTTTACATGCAAAGAAATGGAAAGTAAAATATTCATCTGTACTGTCGAATTTCGAAAAGGTATTTTGCTCATATGAAATTGGTGCAAGGAAACCGGAACCGAGAGTTTATGAAGCTGTATTAAACTATATGAAATTAGAGCCAATTAGTGTACTCTTTTTTGATGATAATCCTGATAATGTGAAAAGCGCTTCAGAAGTTGGAATAGATACAATATTAGTTGAATCGACTTCTCAGATGATTATGGAGTTGAGTAAATTAAAAGAAAATGGAATCTAAAAATGGGGAGTTACTTTTTCGCTTCTTGTGGATGGAACGAGCAAAGGAGGATAAAAAGTGAACGAAGAAATTTATGAAAAGCTTGCAGATGCACTGGACAGACTTCCAAATGGGTTTCCAAGAACACCATCAAACGTTGAGATTTCACTTCTTAAAAAGATTTTTTCACCAGATGAGGCGTCCTTAGCGGGTCAATTGACAGGGACTATGGAAACAGTTGATATTATATCTAAAAGAATTGGGCTTTCTGTAAAGGAGGTTCAGTCAAGATTGATGCAAATGGTCAGGCGTGGTCTTGTATGGTTCTCTAAGAAAGCAAGAAAACCATACTTCAGGCTTGCACCTTTTATCGTTGGTATTTATGAATCGCAGTTGGAAAATATGGATCATGAATTAGCTCATCTTGTTGAGGAGTATATGAACAACGGTGGTGCAGTGGGAATTATGAAACCACAACCTGCTCTGCATCGTGTTATTCCTGTACAAGGTGCAGTGAAATCAGAATGGATACTTCCATATGACGATGTTAGGGCAATTCTTAAGGCTGCAAAGAAATTTAGTGTGCGTGATTGTATCTGTAGGGTGCAGCAGGATCTTCTCGGAGATCGTAAGTGCGACTTCCCTTTGAAAAATTGCCTTTCCTTCTCTTCGATTGAGCGTCCAGACAGACCAGGTGATATTTCACAGGAAGAAGTACTGGGGATTCTGGATCAGTCAGAGGAGGTCGGTCTGGTTCATACAGTAAGTAACATAATTAAGGGTGTTTTCTATGTCTGCAACTGTTGCGGTTGTTGTTGTGGTATACTACTGGGCATTACAAAGTGGGGAATCGAAAAATCGGTAGCATATGCTAACTACTACGTCGTTATTGACCCTGATAAATGTCAAGGGTGTGGAATATGTATAGAACGATGCCAGGTGAATGTGCTATCCGAACAGGATGGGGTAGCTGTTGTGGATCTCGGACGATGTATCGGTTGTGGTCTTTGTGTTACAGGATGTCCTGAGAAAGCAGTAAAACTTGAACGGAAACCTGATTCTGAGATTGTTCATCCCCCTGAGAATTTTGCAGCTTGGGAGAGTGAGCGTTTGAAAAATAGGGGTTTGAAGGTTTTCTAACGGGGTAAAGGAGGATAGTCTCATGAAAGAGAGACCGTTAGTTATTTTATTTCTATTAATAGTTATTGCAGGTTGTCAGAGGTCTGCATGGAGGGAATTCAATTTATCTGAAGGAGGATTCTCAATTCTGATGCCGGGAAAACCTTCTAAACAGATAGTAAAAACGAATTCTGCAATTGGACCAATTGATTTTTTCTTACTCACACTTGAACAGGAGGATGTTGTGTATATGGTTGGGTATTCAGATTATCCGGATACTTTTTTACAGAGTAATACACAGGATTCGTTATTGGATATTGCATGCTATGGAGCTGTAGTAAACTTGAAAGGTAATTTGGTGAGCAGAAGTGTTATATCAATTAATGAACATCCTGGGAGGGAGATGAAAATCGAACAAGCTAATGGGAAAACTATTTACCTGACTCGCCTGTTTCTGGTTGGGAGGAGACTCTATCAGGTAACGGTACTAACACTTAAAAGGAAAGAAATCTCAAACGATGATAAGAAATTTTTAGATTCGTTTACGCTTTTAGAAAAATAGTATGAGCAGTTATTACAAGGATAAACTTTCTGCTGATTGGCTGAAGCGCTGTTACGAAATCGCCACTCCACGGGTTCGACAGTACCTTGAAGCAGAGATAGGACATGTTCTTGAGAAAATTAATGTAGGTGATACTGTGCTTGAACTGGGCTGCGGTTACGGTCGGGTTCTTTCCCGGCTTATGCATAAAGCAGGATTGGTAATTGGTATTGATACTGCACTTAATAGTTTATTCCTTGGATGGGAAATGCTTGGTAGCATTTCAAACTGCCTACTGTTCAATATGGATGCTGTTCAACTTGGCTTCCATGACCGGATCTTTGACCTGGTCCTCTGCATACAGAACGGCATTTCGGCATTTCATGTTGATCACCGTGACTTGATGAGAGAAAGTATTCGGGTGACCAAACATGGAGGGACTGTCCTCTTTTCAACCTATTCCAACAAATTCTGGAAGCATCGATTGGAATGGTTTCAACTGCAGTCGAATGCTGGGCTATTGGGGGAGTACGATAAGGAAAAGACCCACGATGGTGTAATCGTCTGTAAGGATGGTTTCACAGCAATAACAGTACAGCCTGAGCAATTCCTCTCATTAACTGAGGAGTTTGATGTCGATGCTAAAATAATAGAGGTAGATGAGTCAAGCCTCTTTTGCGAGATTATCCCCCATTAAATTCTTTCACTAATTTCTCTCTTGACATAGTGAAAGTATTTGTGTAATATAGGCAAGATAAACCACTGTCTGCCCCGTGAAATACAAGTATTATCGAAGATAGAATTATTTCACAGGGTAAATAATTAGGTATAATTTATTATACCAGGAGGGGAGAATGAGAATATTTCTTTATAATCCATTTTTCCTCGGAGGTGAAGTTGATCTCTATAAGTTTAAAACCCATATACAGGAAAAGTATCCAGGTACCCAACTTCTTTCTGTCAATTGGGTACATAGGTTAAGCATACCCTTTATCTCAGGAGAGATAGTCAAGATCAAAGATACTACTTGCACGATTCCATTTGAATCTGAGATAACTTTATTTGAAGATGGAATAGCAATTGGCGAATTCAGATATGAAGTAAAAGGGAAAAGATTTGAGATGCTTAGTGAACCATCCACATTTTTTTCTGTTAAATTTAAGTATAATGATAGAGAGGATAAGCGACAGGGTTCACTTTTTTCTTTGAATTTTGAGGATATGGATAAAGAGAATAAGAGAGAAGGTACACTTTTGTCATTCCTCGTTTCCTTCCTCTGGGATGCCCTTGGTATTGAAGGCATTGAAGAGAAGGATAAGCGTGGTGAGGGATTTGTAAATGAGTTAAAAGAGGAATTAGGGTTGGATGCTTTTATTATTGGGGAATCTGGTTTACATAGTAATTTAGGGAATAAGATTTTCGTGTTGTGTCTCTCATCAGATATTTCACAGTTTAGGCACTATAAATTAAGAAAGGTTTCACTTGCAAATTTTGAAGTTTACCTTATTGGAAAGGATAGTTATTTGACACCGAAGCTCTATGAAGGATTAAAGGAGGATTTACTCATGTTCTTCCATTACCGGGTTTTTCTTAATCGCTTCCGCTTGCTTGGAATGGGGTGGCAACGTGATATAGAAGGCGATCTTACAGACTTACGATTACGTTCAAAGGAAGGTCATGAAAGCTTATGGCAAGAGAAAAGGGAGATTTTGGAGACAAAGAGTTTGAACTTTATGAGACTCTCATCCTTTGTTTCGCAAAGGTTGGCCGATTTTGAGAATGCAGAGTTTAGAACCTGTGATTCAGAAAAGCTTATGCAGTATTCTAATACAAAGAAGTACACGAAACAACTTCTTGGAATCCTGAATGAGGTTAAGTACATGCTTGATAATTTAAATAGAATGATTGATGTAAGAGATTCTCTATCTCTGAGGTATGGTTCACGGAGGGTAGAAGAGGGGCTTAAAATATTAGGTATTCTTGGGGGACTTGCTGTTATTCTTGTTGCATTATTATCTCAGGGGCTTAGCCCTTTTACAAAGTTTGGTGTGATTGGTACAATTGTAGCTATTCCTGCCTTGTATTTTGTATTTCAGAGTATGTATACTATAAGTAAAAAGAGGAAGAGCAGGAAACATTTCTTAGAATCTAAAATAAAGGTTTTGAGGAAATCGATAGAGATGGCAGAAAAGGAGAAAGAGGAACTTACTCATGATGAGAGTATTGAGGGTGTAAGAATGAAAGAGGAGTTGGAGTTAATATATGGGGAGCAGATCAGGAGGTTGCAGGATGAAATCAATAGGAATGAAGAGCAGTTGAAGGGTATTAAATCCCTGAGTGAGTTATTTAATCGGTTAAAAAGATAAAAAAAGCGGGTAGAATTAAGAATGAAAACTTTTGATTAAGGGAATAAGAATTTTTAGTTTGTGCTTAAAGAGCCTGACCTCGTAAATGCAAGACAGTGTCTATTATACGCAAAACAGTGTCGTACAAATTGATCACCAAGTGGAATGTTGGACTATTTTGTTTATTAAAATTTGGATTAAATTAGAGTAAAGAAGGAGGTGTCACAATGGGATTTATAAAAAACATGAATGAAAGGGTTAAAGGGTTTAATATCGTAGATATAAAACTGGCTCAGGGTGCTGCTATGTTTGTGGCTCTTGTTATAGTCAAACTAATACCACGGATAATGAGTATAAACATCTGGTGGTTTGTTGGCTTACTGATAGTATGTACAATAAGACCAATGTATGTCCTTTTTATTAAACGATAGCCATTGTAGTCATTTTCATTTTTTTAAAAAATTTTTAAAAAAAACTTGACATTGGAAAAAAACTACTATATATTAATCGATTAATAAAAACTAGAGAAAAAATATTAAGGAGGCATTGTTAGTTCTGAAAAGATTTAAGAAGTGAGGTTGAAGTGAGAATGTTTAGAATTATAATAGTCTGACCTGAATATCGACGTTTGTTCGCTGATCGTCCTTCGTCATGTAGACGTAAGACTGCGTCATTCGTTTTTTATTCAGATTTCAGACTTAGACATTTCCTTCAACTTATTTCTAACTCTGTCTCTCGGGTTCGTCAATTCTCCGCATTTTATTTTCAATCACCTGGGCTCTCTTTTTCGATGATTCCTAAGATTATTCCTATCTTCGTCAGTATCATTGCTTACCTATTCTACGACACAGGCACCTTATTTTGGAGAGGTTGAGGGTTGTGTTAACGCGTGTTTATGAAAAAATGGAAGAAGATGAAAAGAAAAATGTTAAGTGATTGGTTCCGGATATGATGAAAAAACGGGTTCAGTCAAAAAATGTATAAATAAAAGCGAGTAAATATGTTATTTAGATTGAAAATACTTTGGAATTTTATGAAAGGGAATAGAGCTCTATATATGAGAGCGATTATTGCTGTTGGCATAGCTACACTCCTTTCGCTAATCGGACCCCTTGTATTGCGTGTAATGATAGATTCCATCATCGGTGATAAGCCTATGCACATGCCTGGATGGCTACAATCATTCATTCAATCTCTTGGTGGTAGGAGTGTATTATCTATGAATCTGTGGCTCGGTAGTTTAATTTTAGTGACGTTGACTGTAGTGGGAGGACTATTTCTCTTCTTAAAAGGAAAATGGTCTGCGATTGCATCTGAATCTATAGCCAGAAATATACGCGAACAGCTATATGATCACTTACAACATCTGCCATATGATTATCACGTGAAAGCCCAAACTGGTGATCTAATACAGCGTTGCACTTCAGATCTCAATACAGTGCGGAGATTTATTTCAATACAGTTTATAGAAGTTGGGAGAGCAATTTTTATGGTAAGTGCAGTTTTGCCAATAATGCTTATGCTGAATGTACGAATGGCTATTATTTCAATGGCTGTTGTACCCATCATCTTCAGTTTTGCAGTTATTTTCTTTATCAAAGTGAAGAAGGCATTTCAAGTATCAGACGAAGCGGAAGGAAAACTGTCAACAGTATTACAGGAAAATTTAACCGGTGTACGTGTTGTAAGAGCTTTTGCCCGTCAGATGTTTGAGATAGACAAATACGACCATATAAACAGTGAATTTAGAGATTTAACATACAGATTGATTCGCTTGTTAGCATGGTACTGGTCAATTTCCGACTTTATCTGTTTAAGCCAGATTGGAACTGTATTACTACTTGGTGCATACTGGGCTTCCAAAGGCGTGATTAGTCTTGGAACATTCTTTGTATTTATAAGCTATGTAGGGATGCTGCTCTGGCCTGTTCGTCAGATGGGAAGAATCTTAACAGATATGGGTAAAGCACTTGTTTCAATTGGAAGAATCCAGGAAATTCTGGCACAACCGATCGAAGATATAAAGGTTAGTTTACATAGACCACGAATCAATGGAGATATTGAATTCAAAAACGTATTTTTTGAATACGAAGAAAGGAAACCTATACTAAAGAATGTTTCCTTCAAGGTGAAACAGGGGCAAACAATTGCAATTCTGGGACCAACAGGTTCTGGAAAAAGTTCTTTGGTTCATCTACTGGCAGGACTGTATGACTATAAAAAAGGTTCGATAAGAATAGATGGTTTGGAAGTGAAAGAGATAGATAAAAAATGGTTGCGGCAAAATGTCGGAATTGTGTTACAGGAGCCGTTCCTGTTTTCGAAGACAATGAAAGATAATATTGGATTGGCAAAGAGGGAGGTAAAGGAAACGGAAGTTCATGAAGCAGCACGTATTGCTGCTATCCATGATGTGATATTAGAATTCGAAAAAGGTTATGAAACTCCTGTTGGAGAACGCGGGGTTACCCTATCAGGTGGACAAAAGCAGCGTATCGCAATAGCCAGGACGCTTGTGAAAGAATACCCTATATTGATATTTGATGATTCTTTAAGTGCTGTTGATACAGAAACAGATGCTGCAATCCGAAAGGCATTAAAGGAAAGAAGTCATAAAGCAACGACATTTATTATATCGCATCGTATTAATACCATTTCTGAAGCGGATATGATTCTTGTACTGGATAATGGTGAACTTGTTCAATCAGGAACACACGAGGAGTTGATACGTCAAGCGGGATTATACCGGAGAGTCTGGGCTCTTCAAAACGCATTAGAGGAGGAATTGGAGCACGAGATGGAAAAAGGAAAGTAATCAATTAAAAGGATAAATCAAAATGAGTATGTATAAAGAAGAGGAATATAAAAAACGGTTTGATTGGGGGCTTTGGAAAAAATTACTTAATTATTTGAAACCATATAAAAAACATCTGTCTATTCTTGGTATAGTTGTTATTGGGCTTGCTGGTATAGATACCATCTTTCCGCTCTTGACTAAGTATGCCGTCGATAATTTTATCGTTCCCAAATCATTTGTTGGATTGTGGCGGCTTGGTTTGGTTTACGTATTACTGATTCTAATGCAGGCTGTTATTGTCTGGCTTTTTATTGCAGTTGCAGGAAAAGTCGATATGGGGCTTTGTTATGATATCAGAAAGAAAGGCTTTCAGCGTTTGCAGGAGCTTTCCTTTACATACTATGACCGTACACAAGTCGGGTGGTTAATGGCACGGATGACATCTGATATCTCAAGACTGGGAGATACTATTGCATGGGGATTGGTAGATATGATATGGGGTTTTACCATGATGCTTGCAATGACAGGAGTTATGTTTTACTTGAACTGGAAACTCGCATTAATTGTACTCTCTGTGGTACCCGTACTGGCGATAATAAGTCTGTTTTTTCAGAAGAAAATTCTGAAAAGTTATCGTCTTGTAAGAAAGACCAATTCTCGTATCACAGGAGCTTTCAATGAGGGAATCATGGGAGCGAAAACAACAAAAACACTGGTTCGAGAGAAGGCAAATTTAAGAGAATTTCAGGATATTACTGGTGAGATGTACAGTTCGTCTGTACGGGCTGCAATTATGTCATCATTATATCTGCCTATTGTACTCACTTTAGGTTGTATTGGAACAGCACTGGCACTCTGGTTTGGAGGTGAATCCGTTCTTTTAGGTGCTTTAAGTTATGGAACCTTATTAGCATTCATCTCATATACTATACAGTTTTTTGAGCCGGTAAGGGAATTAGCGCGGATTTTTGCTGAGCTGCAACAAGCCCAGGCGTCAGCAGAACGGACATTATCCATGATAGAAACTGAGCCGGATATAAAAGACAATCCTGAAATAATCGAGCACTATGGTGATATGTTCGAACCTAAAAAAGAGAATTGGCCAGAAATGAAAGGGAATATTTCGTTTTGCAATGTCTCTTTTGCTTATAAAGGTGGTGAAAAAGTGCTTAAAGATTTCAACCTGGATGTCAAAGCAGGAGAAACTATTGCGCTGGTGGGAGAAACAGGGTCAGGAAAAAGTACGATAGTGAATTTAGCCTGTCGCTTCTATGAGCCAACCGAGGGTGAAATTCTCATAGACGGTGTTAATTATCGCAAACGATCTCTCTTATGGTTACATGCTCATCTGGGGTATGTGTTACAAACCCCACATCTGTTTAGTGGAACGATCGAAGAAAATATACGTTACGGTAGATTGAATGCTACGGATGAGGAAATTGAACGTGCAGCAAAACTTGTAAATGCCCATGATTTTATCAAGCAGCTGGAAGATGGATATCAAACTGAAGTCGGTGAAGGTGGTGGACGGTTGTCTACCGGGGAGAAGCAGCTGATCTCATTTGCTCGGGCAATTCTTGCTGATCCAAGAATCTTTGTATTGGATGAGGCAACGTCTTCGGTTGATACAGAGACAGAAAAGGTTATACAGGAAGCAATTGAAACGGTGTTAGAAGGAAGGACAAATTTCATAATTGCTCATAGATTATCAACGATTCGCTCTGCTGATCGCATTCTTGTCATTCATGAAGGTAAGGTCACAGAAGAAGGCAATCATTACGATTTATTAAAACAAAAAGGTTACTATTATAGATTGTACACTAATCAATTCATGGAAGAACGGGAAACCCGCCTTATCAACGCGTGATCATGTAGCCACAGGCTGAAGGAGCGACATTTCTGTCGCGATTAACATATTCGCAGATTGAAGGGGCAGGTCTTG
>SOIS01000113.1 GCA_004375965.1 Candidatus Cloacimonadota bacterium
ACCTTGGTACTGGGTTTAGAAATCCATTCATTAATGCAGAGAATCAACCAACTTCTTTACATGTTTTTTTAGTTTTTCACCTGAACGCCAGAGGTAAACGTCTGATATTAACTCTGCAATTTTTATCATTTCTTCAGGACCCATTCCTCGATGAGTAACCTCTGCCACGCCAATTCTTCCACCAGTATCTATGAAGATCCCAATTTCTTCCAGTTGATGGCACAATTCTTCAGCAGGTTTTGGTTCAATATCAAGAAGAATCTGATGGGACTGTGTGTAATTTCTATCATTAAATCGTACTGGCACGCCCAGTTCATCTAAAGCTCCAGCAAGAGTTTGAGCATTCTCAATAACACGCTTGCCATAATTCTTGTCTTCAAGCATTTCCTCAATAGCAATGCCTAATGCTGCGATACGATTCATATGAGGGTTATCAATCAAGCCAATTCCTGATTCAATATCTAAGTCAAGGAAGGTTTTTAGGGCATCAGCGTGTCTTTGTGAATTTGTCAGTACTATTCCACCCTGTGGTCCGTAAAAGGTTTTATGTGTGCTTCCAAATAATACTTCTGCACCTTCTTTAAGGGGGTTCTGAAATTCTCCGCAGGCAATTAACCCCAAAATATGTGAACCATCGTAAACACATTGACAGGGAAAATTTACGTTTTTTGTGAACATACTGATTTGTTTCACAGGATGAGGGAACAAAAGAAACGATGATCCGAGAATTACTAATTTTACCTTTTTGCTAATTATTAGTTTTTTGGTTTTTTCAATGTCAATGCTAAAGGTTTTGCTATTCAAAGGAATGTCGATATGTTTACGATTAAACTTATCTACACCTAAAGGATACCCGCCAGCTGTGAAAGGAACCATAGCAACCTTTTCATTTGGTGAGGTGAATGCAAAAAGAACCGCAAGGTCACAAATATTTCCGGATAGGGGGGTGATGATTGCGTGTTTTACCTTGAACAGTTGCTTTGCCAGTTCTTCTGTTTCCTCTATGATTTTCTGTGCGATTTTAGAGCCTCCATACCAACTGGTATGGTATCTTCCTGCAAGGTCACTTGACAGAGCTTTACGAACTCCCGTAGAAAGATAGTTTTCCGACGCGATGAGATTTATGCCCTTTAACCTTAATCTTTCATGCTGTTCTATGAGTTTTTTTATGTTAGAGATTTTCATAGTTTTATATACTGTTTTACATCTATTATTTCTATTCGCATCGTTTAATAATATATAGAAATGTAAATCAAAAGTCAAGTCAATTTCGGGAGATCCTGAAGACTTCTTTTGAAAGTAGAGAGTAGAGAATAAAGAGTATAGAGTAAAGAAAGACAGGTCGTTGCTACGAAACGGTTATTTTTGATATAAGACTACAAAATTTATTTTGGAGATATTTACAAAACAGTTACACCAATCTTAAGTTTTAACTTAACCGTTCTCATCTGTATTCAGATTAAAATCTGCTTTTAGTATATTTTATGCAAGAAACTCTAAGATAAGTCTTAGAGTCTTGTTTTTCAATATCGCTCTGTGTTCTCCACAGTAAATATTTTCTTGTTAGAATTTAATGAGGGTTTTTATGATTTTGTCCTGAAGGTCCCTTACATAAGAGGGAGATGCTATATAATCCTTCATCATTATTGAAAAGATGAGAACCTTGCCAGAATTTGTTACACAGTAACCGGATAATGTTGAAACATTACTCATTGTGCCTGTCTTTGCCCTGACCTTCCTTATAATACCTTCTTCCCTCATCCTATTTCTGAGTGTTCCATCAACACCGCCAGTAGGAAGAACTGTAAGTAATTCAGGCGCATATTCAAATCTATGATATAGGTAGAAAAGTAATGAGGTAATCTGACGTGGAGAGATAAGGTTGTAACGTGAAAGGCCCGAACCATCTCGCTGTATAAAATCTTCTTTTGTTATCCCTTTTTCTTTCATGAAAGCTTCTATTGCTTTTATCCCCTTCTCTGCTGTTCCAGGAAGATCTACAGCTTCTGCTCCAATGGTTTTCAGGATATGCTCAGCAATAAAATTAGAACTCTCCTTGTTCAGATCATAGAGGATTTTAATTAAAGGTTCTGATTGGTTGATGAGCAGTGTGTCATGAAGTTGCGTAGCAAAGCCCTTTTTAATCCTTCCTGTTATCGTTATCCCGTTTTCTTTCATTTTCTCAGCAAAAAGTGAAGCAACGTAAAGAGAAGGTTTTTCAATTGAACGGATATATCTCTTTGTTGCTGTTTGTACAGGGAGTGTACCTCTGATAAGAATCACGTTTTTATTATTTTCAAATATCCTTTTTACAGTAAGATTATCTGTATCACCCGTGATAGCTTCATTTCTGAGAAAGATAAAATTCGTTTTCGGTTCAATGTAAACAGTTACACTATCGCCATTATTTTTCTCAGGTTTCACAGAGATTTGACAGGAATTTTTGTTAACGGACAGAGCGCTGATGGGGGCACCAAAACCATACTCGAAGTCATTCCACATCCAACCTCTTCCATATGGGATGTTGTCAAAGTACATATCATCAAAAAGTACGTCGCCTTCAATAGTATTGATACCGATTAGTTTCAGTCGTTTGACAAGTTTTGTAAACTTTTCAGTGTCGAGGGTAGGATCTCCTTTTCCCTGTAAGATAATATTTCCTTTAAGCGTATCACCTGATATTAAACCATCTGTCAGGAGTGGTGTTTTAAACCTGAATTCCGGTTTAAGCATAAATAGTGCACCGGCTGTTGTAAGAAGTTTTATATTTGAGGCGGGTGAAAAGAATTTGCAACCATTTCTTTCGTAAAGAACTTCACCAGTTGCTGCTGAGATAATCATGATACCCGTCGTTCCTTTTTGCATAAGAGTGTCCTCAAGGATTTCATCAATCATTTTAAAATGGCGAGAGGAGATGTATGATAGAACGGAATATCGAGGAGAGCAGGAGAGAATGAGCAAAAGAGAAAGGAGTAGGGAGTAGGGAGTAGGAAGAATTAAGAAATAACGAAATCTGGGATTTGATTTTATTAGTTTCATTAGAAATAAAGATTACTTCTCTGTGTCCTCTGTGGTTTCACTCATTTTTTCTAACAGGATTTTCTGTGCTTCAAAAGGTGTGATTTTGCCATTTATGACATCTTTCACACATTTATCCAGAATGACTCTTTTAGTATTATCTTTCCAGTAACTTCCAACTATTTCTCTCTCCACAAGCCTTGAGATTTCTTTCCTTACCCAGGTTTCCTTTTGAACGTAAAATTTTCCTGTCTCCTTGAGTGATTTACAGAAATTAGGAACAGCATTAACGAGTTCATCAACCCCTTCTCTCGTTGTTGCTACCGTTTTTATAACCATAGGTTCTTGCTGGGACTTATCCTGCTTGAGTTCCAGGGTATATCTTATGAGACTAACAAGTTGATCTGCTCCATCCCTGTCTCCCTTATTAACAACGAAAATATCACCGATCTCCATAAGTCCTGCCTTAAGTGCCTGTATACCATTACCCGATTCTGGAGCGAGAACCACTACTGTAATATGAGATGCATCCATTATATCTATCTCGACCTGACCAACACCAACAGTCTCTATAAATATGTAATCAAAACCAAATGCATCGAGGAGGTCACATACAGATTTGGTTTTATCTGCAATGCCTCCAAGACTACCCCTTGAAGCCATACTTCTGATAAAGACGCCTTCATCAAGATAAACCTTTGACATTCTTATTCTATCACCAAGTATCGCACCCCCAGTAAAGGGACTTGACGGATCAACAACAACAACAGAGACAGTTTTTCCTTTTTTCCTTAATTCCATAATTATCTTTTCAAGAAGCGTACTCTTTCCAACCCCGGGTGGCCCTGTAACGCCTATCCTGCAGGTATTCTTCATTTCAGGATATATTCTATGTATTATTTCATCTGACACCGGGTCATCATTCTCAATGAGTGTGATGAGTTTTGCAAGTCCAACTTTATCCCGTGAGAAGAGTTTTTCTAATAAGGGTTCTACCATTCTACACCTTTCCTTGCAAGAATGCCTTTTTGGTAAGGATGTTTAACTTCTTCAATATTGCTGACAAGGTCTGCAATTTCAATAATCTCCTTTGGAGCATATCTACCAGTAAGTATAACCTCAACACCCTCTGGCCTCTCTTTTAAAAGGGTTAACACATCTTCAAGTTTAAGAAGCCCATAATCTATAGCTACATTAATTTCGTCAAGTATAACCATATCATATTTTTTATTCTCTATTGCTGATTTTGCATATGCAAAACCCTCTTTCGCAAGTTTCAAATCCTCACGTGATGGTTCACCCTTCTTTACAAAGGTAGGAAGCCCGAACTGCTTTAATTCAAGGTTTGGAACCTTTGGTGCAATATTCACCTCCCCATATTTTATATCACCTTTCATAAACTGCACGACAAGAACCTTATAATTGTGTCCACAAGCTCTCAATGCCTCTCCAAGGGCTGCTGTGGTTTTACCTTTACCATCGCCTGTAAAGACCTGAATGAGCCCCAATTCATTATTGCTATTATTCATTGGTGAGTTTGTTTTAAGGGTTTATACGTTTAGTTCGTTTGGAACGTTCATAACGAAAAAATGTTATTAACGAGGTTATCAACTTCGATATCTATGAGAACGTTTTATTTAGCGCTTGGTCCATATCCTCTATGAGATCTTCAACATCCTCTATACCAACGGAAATTCTTATCAATCCTTCTGGAATACCTGTCTTTTCCAATTCCTCTGGTGAATATGTAGAATGAGTCATCGACGCTGGATGTTCAATAAGTGTACTGACTGCACCAAGACTTACAGCAACAACCATCAGTTTAAGATTATTAAGAAATTCCTTCCCTTTTTCCCTTCCACCCTTTATAATGAATGCAACAAGACCTGAACCACCTGACATCTGCTTTTTTGCAACTTTATACTGTGGATGGGATTCAAGATACGGATAATATACTTTCTCAATCTTTGGGTGTTCTTCAAGGTATTGTGCAATCTTTTTTGCATTTGAATTATGCCTTTCCATCCTTACAGCAAGTGTTTCTAAACCCCTTAAGAATAGAAAAGCGTTAAAGGGTGACATCACTCCACCCAAATCAACAAGCGTTTCATCCTTTATTTTCTCAATAAGTTCTTTACTTGATACAACAACACCTCCAATGGCATCACTGTGTCCGCCAATAAATTTTGTTGTACTGTAAATAGATATATCTACTCCAAGTTCAATAGGCTTCTGAAAATAGAAGGTTGCGAATGTTTGATCAACAGCAACAGGAATGTTATTTTTAGATGCAAGTTTTGTCGTTTCCTCTAAATCAACTATATCAAGGGTCGGGTTTGCGGGTGTTTCAGTAAGGATAAGCTTTGTTTTTTCATCTATTAGATGCTTTACTTCTATCTCTCTCACAAATTCAGATGCCTTTGCCCATCTTACATCAATACCCCATTTAGGAATGAGTTTTGAGAGAAGTGCAAAGGTGCCACCATATATGGGTGCGGAAGCAATTATGTTATCCCCGCTGTTACAGAGAGCAAGTATGGTGGTGCTTATTGCTGCCATTCCTGAGGCGAAAGCAGCTCCTGCTTCTCCACCTTCTAAAAGTGCCATTTTTTCTTCAAGGATTTTTAATGTTGGATTTGAAAGTCTCGTGTAAATGTATCCCTCTTCCTCGCCAGTGAAAAGTTTTGCCCCATGTTCAGCAGATTTAAAACTGAAAACTGCTGCCATATGGATGGGTGGTGCAATTGCTCTCGAAACAGGGTCAATAGTCATTCCCTTTCCGTGAACTATCGTTGTATTAATTCTCATAAAATCCTCCTTAGTAATAATTATTTGGAGCAGTAGCACTTGTTCTGCGTTTTTATTGTGTTTACCCCGTTAGATAAAAAAATATCTAACGGGGCGGGCAAGTTTCGATACTACAACTAACAAATAAATATTATATTATTCACACAGTTCAATAAGTGTGCCAGCAACATTTCTTGGGGAAATAAATACTATCTTCTTACCTTTCATACCCTTCCTTGGTTCCCTATTTAATATCTTAACACCCCGTTTTCTCAGTTCATTCATAACTTTTTCTATCTTTTTCACCTTGAATGCGATGTGATGGATACCTTCTCCTCGTTTCATGATAAATTTTGCAACGGTAGAATTTTTGTCTAAAGGCTCAATAAGTTCTATCTTAACTCCTCCAAGATTAATTGTGGCGAGCTTGATTTTCTGTTTTTCAATCCTTTCTTTGTGTTCCACTCTTAACCCAAAATATATCTCAAAGAGTTTTGCTGTTCTCTCAATGGATGTAACTGCAATTGAAATATGGTCAATACCTTCAATCATAGGTTCCAAACTCCTTAATTAGGACATCTGTTACATCGCCCACTGTTGCATTTTTTCTCACTACTTCGACAAAATATGGCATAAGGTTTTCATTGGTTTTTGCTTTCTCTCTAACCCTATTTAGTGACAAGTTTAGATTTTCATTATCTCTCTTTTTCCTGAATTTAGCAAGAAAATTTTTTCTTTCTTTTTCTAATTCGCGTGAAAGCTGAAAAATCGGTGTTTCTATACGTTCCCTTTTTGGGAAATTAACACCAAGAATTTTTTTATCGTTTTTCTCAATACTTAGTTGATAATGATATGCACTCTCTTCGATGAGTTTTTTTGAGAAACCACTTTTTATACATTCAATAGCACCGCCTTTTTCATCGATTGTTTTAAGAAGTGCCTCTGTCTCTTCTTCTATTCCATCTGTCAGTTTTTCAATAGAGTATGAACCGCCAAGTGGATCAATTATTTTCGGAATTTCACTCTCATATGCAATAATCTGCTGTGTTCTTAATGCAGTTTTTACAGCCTTTTCGGATGGTAAACTCAATGCTTCATCAAAAGAATTTGTGTGTAGGCTCTGTGTACCTCCAAGAACAGAAGAGAGTGCCTGAAGCACAACCCTTACAATATTATTTTCGGGTTCCTGTGCTGTAAGTGTAGAGCCACATGTCTGAGTGTGAAATCTGAGTCTCTGGGATTTTGGATTTTTTGCATTAAATTTCTCTTTCATTATCCTTGCCCATATCCTTCTTGCTGCTCTGAACTTTGCTATCTCTTCTAAAAAATTGTTATGTGCACCAAAGAAAAAAGAGATTCGTGGAGCAAAATCATCAACATTTAGTCCTCTTTTTATCGCTTCTTCGACATAACAGATACCATCGCTGAATGTAAGAGCAAGTTCCTCAACTGCTGTTGCGCCTGCTTCCCTGATATGGTATCCTGATATAGATACAAAATTCCAGCCAGGGACATTTTTTATGCAATATTCCCATATGTCAATAGCAAGTTTTACTGATGGTTCAACAGGAAATATATAATTTCCTCTCGCAAGAAATTCCTTCAATGGATCATTCTGAACCGTTCCCCTAAGAATCTTCTCTTTTACACCACTCTTTTCCGCTGTAACTATATACATTGCAAATATGTAAGGAGCTGTTGCATTTATTGTCATTGATGTAGAAACCTTTTCAAGTGAGATACCATTAAAGATTTCAATCATATCTGAAAGCGTACTTACTGCAACTCCAACCTCACCAATTTCTCCTGATGCGCGTTGATCATCAGAATCGTAACCAAGTTGGGTTGGAAGGTCAAAAGCAACAGAGAGCCCTGTTTGTCCCTCGTTGAGGAGATAGTGAAATCTTCTGTTTGTTTCACTGGCAGTTCCAAACCCTGCATACTGTCTCATAGTCCAGAGTCTTTCCGTATACATCGTTGGATAGACACCCCTTGTGTATGGATATTCACCTGGTTTTCCAAGCTTCTGATGGGCGTCAAAATCTTTCAAATCCTCAATAGTATATAACTTCTTTTGAATCATTGTTTTAATAAATTTTTAGCATTATACGTGGAGGATTAGGGAAAGTCAAGAAAAAAAAGTACCAAAAGATTCCTCATATTTTCACATATTTAGAAGTATAAAGGGTGGGAGATGTTATCCCTCTTGAATAGGCTGAGTAAAAAAAGGCCCGCTAACAGCGGACCTTTTTTAGACGACCTTATGTGGCTTACCTAACGACAACCATCTTCTTTGTTGCAGTCCTGTTTTGTGCAGTCAATCTGTAGAAGTAGACGCCAGTAGCAACGGGATGGTTATTGTTGTCCCTACCGTCCCAGTATACCGTCTTGCTTCCCGCATTCTCATTGGGTCTGTCTAAGAGGGTCCTTATGAGCCTTCCAGAACTGTCATAGATTTTTAAACCTACAGGACCACTGCAGGTTGTGGTGTAGGATATTGCTGCCTTTCCGTCTCTGAAAGGGTTGGGAGTATTCTGAAGAAGTCCGAAAACCAGATCTATTGTCTTTCCGGGTTTTTCTTCAACACCCACAAGAACATCGAAGGCATC
>SOIS01000063.1 GCA_004375965.1 Candidatus Cloacimonadota bacterium
AATTATGCCGGGAATTTCTCCCGGCATTTTTTTCATGTTTTTCTGGTAATCTAATAAACTCCAACATAAATATCAACAAATTGGCGTAGTATTAGTCCCATGAAATTGGAAAATGTCTTGAGAATAATCATAAAAACAATTCGTCGAAAGAGGAGAAAAAAATAAAACCATATTTTGACAGTATCCTTCTTTATTGTCTAATCAAGGAATTTCAAACCATAAAAGGGGAAAAACTAAAATCTCTTAAAAAAGATAACGAGAATAATATTTACCTCATCTTTCAAAGGGTAACATTTCTTGCATCGACACATCCCTCTTTTTACAGAGTTCTCTTATTAACAAAGAAAGAGAAAAAAACTCTTCAAAAACACCATTTTGAAGATTATATAAAATTTTCTCATGTTCTTGATATAAGACAACTCGGCCTGGACAGAATCTTCTATATACGTTTTTCAAAAAGAGGTACTGATAGACAATACTATCTTCTCTTCGAACTTACAGGTCCATCCTCAAATATCTTTCTACTTGACAATGATAAGAGGGTAATTATGCAGCATAAAAAAACAAAAAGAAAAAGAAGAGGAGAGAAATATTTATTTAATGGATTATCCATTGAAGAAATGGAAGATTCCTCAACGGAAAAAGTCTTCCAGAATATTATAGATGCAAAATCACCTATCTCAGCGATAGAACAGAGATTCAAAAAATCACCACTGTGGTTACAAGAGTTAATGAGTATAGAAGATGACCGGGAAATACAAACGTCTTTTTCATCGATAATTAAAAATGCCAAACCATATGTTTTATACAAAGACAAACTGCCAATTTGCATCTCCCCACTAAAAATAACCGATGAAACAAAGAGAAAAAAGTCTTTCAGTATTGCAGTATCTGAACTTTATGAATATGTAATAAGAGAAGAGAAAGATGAGAGAATTAGAAGGGAAATAGTAAAAAAAATAAAAAACAAAGAGAAGATATTTGAAAAACTTATTGGAGATCTGGATAAGGCAAAATCAAGTGAGGAATTTAAGAAAAAGGCAGAACTGATTCTTGTTAATCTAAGGAATATAAAAAAAGGAGAGAAAACTATTAAACTTAAGGACCCATACAATGAAACTAAATTATTAAAAATTGAAATGAACCCATCAAAGTCTCCCATAAAGAATGCAGAGGAATATTTTAAGAAATATAGAAAGGCTAAGAGAAGTAGAAGCATTGTTGAGAAAAGAATGAAGGAAACAAGCAAGGAAATAAGAAACTTGAAAAAACTAAAAGATGAGATAGATAATCTGAGCGGTAAGGAATTGACAAAAATTGAATCGATTTTCCTTCCACAAGAACGTGCAAAAGAAAAAATAAAGATTGAAGAGAAAAAGTTTAGAACAGTTTTGACAAGTAATGGAAAATCAGTTCTTGTTGGAAGAAGCAAGTATGAGAATGAGAGATTAACCTTTGGATTTGCAAAACCCAGTGACCTATTTTTTCATATAAGGGAGGCGCCTGGCAGTCACACAATACTTGTGAACGATGGTAAACTATCAAAAGATGATATTTTTGAAGCTGCAAAGATAGCTGCATATTTCAGCAAAGCAAAACATTCTACCATTGTCCCTGTAAGTTATACAGAAAGAAAACACGTGCGGAGATCCAAAAGACTGGGTCCTGGTAAAGTAATCCTGGCTATGGAAAAGACCATCTTCGTGGAACCAGGATTACCCACGTTAAAGGAAAAAGACGAGTAATAAGGATCACGCAGGCTACAAGCAGGATGCAACACCGAGATTGCTTTGCAAAAGTATCAGCCCGCAGCTACTCATCTGCATTGTTAACATCCCATTTCGAAATGAAGTTTCGGACGTAACTCCAGCGAAATTTAGCTTGACAATAGAGAAAAAGAGTATTATTGTTTTATAAAATGGAGGTTTTATGACAAAATTGCTTTGCTCTATCTTGACAATTATTGTAATATCTCCTCTTCAAGCAACCACTACACGTTTAAAAAGTATGGGCAATCTTCAGATTGCCATTGATGATAACACAAATAAGATCGATCTTTTCAATTTTGGAAACAACCCCTGTGGCCTATTTTGTAATGAAGATACAAGTATTGTCGATCTTGATATTCTTTATGGTGAGGAGTCTTCTAAGACAGATACGATAACGGGAGATACAACATATACCACTTTTGGTAATGCAATTCCTTATGATCTTCTTGAATTCATCCCCACTTACAGCAGTGCTTTCTTCCAATATCTCCCATTTCCTGCATTACCAACAAACCGTCTATTCTACGTAAAGAGAAGCACATCTGAAAAACCCGATATATGGGGGAATATCCCTAAAAAACAGGCTGTGGGATTTTTAGTAACCTACGGTAGGCTTAATCAAAAATTTTCAGATGGAAAAGAGAGCGCAGGAGGCCCCACAATAGCATTGATTTATGACATGTTATTCACTTCCAATTTACATCTCGGCTTTGAAGGTGGGTATATCTATACAGGATACAACGGTGATCAAGAGTTTGAGAAGGCAACATTATCAGATATTAACTTAACACCTGCTGTTGCATTTGTACCAAATCCATCTATAACAATAGGTGCAAAAGTAGACTACCATCATCCTTCCGTTACATTCGGAACAGGTGATAATGAACTTAGTTATTCAGGTAACGCAGTAAATTTCTCTTTATCAACTATAGGTAATTTTATTAACTATCTCGAGGTTGGAGCATTAGTAGGGTATAAGATACTGAGTGCAAAGGAAGAGAACGACAATTTTTCTCTAAAAGGATTGGATGTAAGATTGAAACCACGTTATTCTCTTCCCAACTTTCCCCTTACAATTGGTGGACTTATGGATATCAAGAAGAGTGCAATGTTGAATAGTTCAGAGAATGGTGATACAATTTATCAGAATGAGTATTCGAGAATACTCTTTGGAGGAGGTCCCATCCTTGACATGAAATATTTCCTCTTTGGATTTGAGTATATTTTCTCATCTCTTAATGAAAAGGAAAGGTTTATAGACCGAGATTCCACAAAAACCTTTACTAACACATTCAGGATTGGTGGTGAAATTAGGCCATATAATTTTCTAAACCTGCGAGGTGGCTATGAATTTGCTAAAGAAAAAGAAAGGGAACCTGGCAACAGAGAAATTGTATCAAAAACCATAGGAACTGGATTTGGTGTTTTATTGAAAAATTTAGTTATCGATGCTTGTTACAACAGGATAGAAAAAGAGGAAGTGGACATAAAAAAAACAATAAAAGATAATCTCTATATAATAAGCATAAGATACATTTACTAACAATTTTATAAAAGGAGAAATAATGAAATATATTTTACTCTTTTGTCTTTTACTTTTTGCACTTATATCATTTTCTCAAGCCAGTATTATAAAAACGGTTCTGTTCGACACACCTGCTTCTTTCTCTAAGACCACTGGATATGATGTAATAAAGATAAAAGGTGCAGACCTCACTGCAACACCTGGTAATCCTCAACTTCCTGTTATTACGAAACATTATTTAATTCCCCAGGACGCAATAGTTACAGGGGTCGATATTATTAACAAGATTGAAGAGGTTGTAGAAGGCAGATTTGATATCTATCCCGTTCAGAAACCATCCATCCTTAAAACACCTTTTTTTCAAATCAAACCTGCTCCCTGGGTTGATAAAAATCCACTGATTTACAGTAGTAAAAAAGCTTTCCCTACAAAGTGTATAGAAGTAGGCACTTTTGGGAATCTGAGCGGATACAGAATTGTCAGTATCAATTTCTATCCTTATCAGTATATCCCGAAGGAAGGGAGGGTTAATAGAATAAAAGAATTGACTTTCAGAATAAACTATAAAATTGGTGGCAAAAGGGCGAGGATAAAAAGAATATCAAAAACAGCAAGGCATACGCTTGAAAAACTCATTCATTCCATCTGCGAGAATTCAGAAACGATGTATGATCCTTTTTACGGTCTTGATTCAGATTCTACAATTGATTATATCATCATTACATCATCAACATTTTCACCCTACTTTCAGCTGCTCTGTGACTGGAAAACACAGAAGGGTATCAATGCAAGGATTGTTACAACTGACTCCATTTATTCATACTGTCCAGGAGCAGATAATCAGGAAAAAATAAGAAATTTTATTAAGGATGCACATACTAACTGGGGAACAACATGGGTTCTTTTAGGAGGTGATACTGATATTATTCCCTCAAGGGTTGCTTACGCAATGGCATGTGAGGCAAACATGAGCTATGATGATGACAGCCTTCATGCAGACCTTTACTATTCCGACCTTGACGGCGACTGGAACTATAACGGGACAGGTCCATACGGAGAAATTGCTGACTCAGTTGATCTTTACCCCGATGTGTTCATCGGGAGGGCACCTGTTTCTTCTACTACACAAGTGAGCACATTTGTCAATAAAATTCTCACATATGAAAAAGAACCTCCGTTAGATTACGAATTGAAGATACTTTTCTTTGCTATGATTCTGTGGTGGAATCCATATACAGATGGCGGCTTAGCAAAGGATATGGTAGACAGCCTTTATGTCCCGGACAGATTCTCTATTACAAAGCTTTACGAATCCTGGGGAAACCTTAACTACAACTCAGTAATGACCGCAATAAACGCTGGACAGAACTTCCTTAACCACAACGGACATGCTTTTTACTATGTAATGAGCATAGGAGATGATCACCTATGGAACTCAGATATGGATGCCCTCATAAATGGTGACAGACAGGGAATACTCTATTCCATAGGATGCTGGGCAGGTGCATTTGACTATGACGCGATAAGCGAGCATTATGTAAATAACCCGAACGGTGGTGGTGTAGCTTTTATTGGGAACTCAAGGTACGGATGGGGCTCACCAGGAAATCCCTGTTTTGGATACTCAGACAGATTCGATCGAACATTCTATGATATGGTATTGTGCAAAGGTTTGAGAAACATCGGCTATGCACTCGCAATGGATAAGGTACATTACATAGCACGGTCAAGACAGGAAAATGTGTATAGATGGCACCAGTATCAATTGAACCTACTCGGTGATCCGGAAATGCTTATCTGGACTGACACACCTGAACTTCTTTCTGTTTATCGTCCTGATACACTTCAGAATGGGATGGAGGTTACTGTCATAGTGAGAGACAGTGGAGGAATACCAGTAAAAGATGCACTTGTCTGTTTCTTAAATGAGCCTTCGCTCTATGAAAGAGGATATACGAATGAAATGGGTGAATTCAAAACAAGCATCTCTATATCAACCCCTGGTATGGTAAAGTTAACTGTAACTGCTGGAGATTTTCTGCCATACGAAGACTCGCTATACACAAAAATACAGGGTCCATACCTTGCATATAAAAATCATTCCATTCAGGACAATATTTCAGGTAACAATGATGGATTGCTGAATCCAGGAGAGAGTGCATATATTATTGTGGATATGAAAAACTATGGAACACAATCTTTAACAAATCCTGAAATTTGGCTAAGTTCAGAAGATACATTTGTTACATTGATTGACAGTTTACATTCATATACAGGAACTGTAGAACCTGAAAGCACTATCCTTTGCACATTTTCCATCTCTGCTTCAGCAAACAGCGAAAACGGCGATGTTGCTAAACTCAATCTTTTTGCAACTTCACCCCAGGGTAACTGGCAAAGTTTCACAAACGAGATTATTGCAAAACCTGTGCTTTCCATAACGTGCGACAGCCTGCTCGACGAGAACTCTAATGGTATCCTTGAACCTGGAGAAAATATTGAACTCTATTATTCCCTTATGAATTGGGGATACGGATATGGATATAATGTCAATTGTAACTTCTCTATAGGAGGTCCCTATATTACAATAACAGGCGGTGCAAACCCATCCTGGTCAACCGTTCCGCCCGAAAGTTCAGAAGCAGGAACACTCTCATTCAACATATCCTCCTCCTGTCCTACTCCCTATTTTGCTACAATGGATTACAACATTTCAACGACTGAGGGCTATACATTCTCAGGTTCACTTCTCGTATGCGTAGGCGAATTTGGTTTTTCAGACGATATGGAATCGGGAACTGCACAATGGTCACACTCAGGTCAGAACGATAACTGGCACCTTTCTTCCTACAGGAAACACTCCGGTAACTACAGTTGGTATTGCGGTGTTGAAGCAACACACTCCTATGTATCAAACTCAGATGCACAGTTATTGAGCATTCCTTTTTATGTAGGACCCAATACACATCTTAAGTTCTGGCATTGGTATGAATTCACAAACTATGGATCCGATGGGCTTTATGTCATTATTAAAAGACAGTATTCCTCCGATACTCTTGATTTTATTGGAAGCGGAGGCGCTCTCGATTCAGTGCTTAACATCTGGAATGACTGGTTACCAGAGGATTATGACCTTTCATACCTCCCAATAGGCGAGGAAATCCAGTTATGTTTATCGTTTTTCTCTGACGATGTTGACATAGCAGAAGGAGTATATATAGATGATGTTAACATGGAAGGTGATAACATAACAGGAAAGAAGGAGATAAAATTTTATACTCCTCTGTTTAATAATTATCTCTCTGTTTATCCCAGCCCAATGAAAAATTACACACATATACTCCTTTCAACTGAGGGTAATGCAAAAGTATCCCTCACGGTATATAACGTATGTGGCAGCAAGGTAAAGAGACTGCTTAATGGAAGGATAGAAAAGGGAGAACGGATAATAACATGGGATGGTAAGGATGAAAGGGGAAGAAAGTTATCGCAGGGTATCTACTTTATAAGGATGGAGATTCCAGAGAAAGGGTTTGCGGAGAATAAGAAAATTGTGCTAATAAGGTAGAAGTTACTATGAAAAAATAAGATGCTTATTAAAGGGAACCCCATATACACAGGTAAGGTTGTGGAGCTAAATTGAAAGGTTCGGTTTTAATTACATTTCTTATCAGCCTTCTTTTATGCATCACAGGTTGTGCTAAGAGGGGGATAATAGTTACATGTCCAGAAGGAGACTACGAAGCCTTCCTTGTCGAGTATACGTCGCAATGCAAGATAGATAGTCTTTCAGGGAATGGAAGTTTCGATATTAAAAGATTTGATGACGAATTTTTTGGAAACTTCTCAATATTCTATTCAGAGAAACCAAGAAGATGGGGAATAACACTTTATGGGCTTTTTGGAATGGTACTACTACAAATAGAGATAAAAAATGACAGTTTCAACATTTTCTCCCCCATGCTTGATAAACCAGTAGAAGGATCTGTAAATGATTTTAACTTAGAAGATTATACAGGTATCCCCATCTCACCCATTTCAGTACCCTTCCTCACAACAGGAAGGGTTCTGCTTGATACTTTGCAATTACCTTCATATTGTATAAAAAAGAACGAAAACTTAATTGAGTTTATCTTTGAGGCAGGCAGCAACAATAAGATATTTGGATGGTCGTCTCTTGAGAATAGAATAGAATATTATATGTGTGGAAAAAAGGAAAGGAAGGAATTGCTCGAAGTGAAATTTAAAGACTTTCGGAATATCGATACCATATCACTCCCTTACTCTATCCTTTTCATTTACAAAGGGAAAGAAGAAGCTCATCTGAAACTAAACTATAGATACATAGATGTAAACCCAAACTAGACACAAGACCAAGGACATTAAACTAAAGACTCACAATTCTCTGGAAAATGATCCTTATACTTCTTAATTTAGCAATTTCGCCCGGGCTTTTTCTTCTCATCATATTCTATTTCGTTGACAGAGAAAGAGAACCTCTCTCCCTTATCTTTGCAACCTTCTTTGCAGGTGTTGCCGCATCCATTCCCGTTGCGCTTTTAGAAATCTTTGCGAAGTCTCTCTTTACCCCATTCTCAAGAACCGTTTCTCAACATGTACTTCAGGTATCTTACATGTTTCTTGTTGTTGGTCCGGTTGAGGAGACTCTGAAGTTTGGAGCGGTTATGGCAGTTGTCTTTATATCACGGGAATTCAATGAATGGTATGATGGTATTCTTTATGCAATGGTAGCGTCGCTTGGTTTCGCAACACTTGAGAATATTATATATGTTGTCTCGCTCGGTGCTACTGTGGGCTTTCTCCGTTTCTTCCTCTCTGTTCCTGCTCATGCACTTTTCGGTGGGATTATGGGTTTCTTCTTGAGTGGGGCAAAATTCTCTCGTAAACCCTTTCTCTGGCTTCTCGGAGCATTACTTATCCCGATTCTTCTACACAGTCTTTACAATGGTTTTCTGGTTTCAGGAAAGATTTTTATTATCCTTCTGGTAATTCCTTTAAGTATTATAATGTGGATTTTCTTAATATTGGCAATACGTAAGGGATGGAAACTAAAAAGCGCACCGAGAAAA
>SOIS01000202.1 GCA_004375965.1 Candidatus Cloacimonadota bacterium
GAAGGGTCGGTAGTATACTGAATATCGTAAATAGTAAGTGAGAAAAGTGAACTTGTAATTAGCAACAAAAGGAAAAGATAAAAGAGAATTTTTCGATTCATAACGCCTCCTTACATAGAGGTTTATATTTTGCTATGAGCATTTGTAACACAATCTTCATACAAGGTCAAGAGAAAAAAGGTTGTTATTGTGAGTAGCGCCGAGGCTCGTCCTCGGCAAGGGTTGGGGGCAAGCCCCAATGCTACTACGAATAGAAGTAATAAAAAGAAAACAGAACATAAAAGAGAAAGCCCAGCTCACTCATGGTGGGCTGGGCTTTCTATGACAACGTTAATCAATACTTAAACTAATCTTCTATTTTCTCCTCTGTCTCAACCTTCGATTTTACAGGTACCAAGATTTCCGTCTTAAGTTCCTCTGGTTTTACTTTTGAAGGATCGTTGAGATATTTCTCTACTGGTGCTCCTGTCGGTACAAGATTCTGTCCTGCTATCCAGCCAAAAAGCTTTTTATAAGTAGGTGCACATTTATCGTAGGGTCCAGTATAGAGTACACATGCTACCTTTTGAGCGGGTAGTTCCTTCACCTTCAATTCCTCGTCACCTTTGAATTCACCCTCGAAAGGACACAAAACTTCATACCGTGTCTCCTCTGGCTTAACTTTCTCAGGATCGTCATAGTACATTCCCATTGGAGCACCACTCAATTTCACATCCTTCTTTTCTATAAGTGCAAAGAGTTCTTCCATTGACTTTCCTGTTTCCGCATAGGGCCCCTTCTTCTCAAGGTAAACAACTGTTAGAGGTGTGGTCTCCTTGATACTTATCTCAGGTTCAACTTGTTTTGGTTCTTCTGCGGGTTTCTCTTTGCATCCGAAGAGAGAAAAAACAAGAAGAATGGATAAAACCAGCAACATGCTTTTGTTGAAAGATTTAAGCATAATACCTCCTTTTGGGTTAAAGTTTAATGAGATTTCACCCCATTAGATATAATATAATATCTAACGGGGCAGGCAGATTAAAACTCAGATGACACAGATTACTGGACATACATTGTGTCTATGTCAATACCTGATACATCCTCACCTGAAACTACTACTGGATCAGGGATAATTATTCCAAAAGAGTCATGACCATACCATCCTATTGGGTCAACGCCAAAATCATATGCTTCATTTCCATTCTCATCCTTCACAGCGGCAACATAATATGTCCCATCTTCTACTCTGATGATAGTATAATCTCCATTACCTGCAGTAATACTTGCATTACCTATTGGAAATCCTGTAGCCATTTCATCATTATCAAGCAGCAGTACAAAGGCACCTGCAACCGGCTGGCCTCCATTCGTTACTGTACCTCTAATTGTTACCTGAAGAATTTCTTCCTTTACCTTTTCACAGGATAAAGCAACGATTAATGAAACAGCGATTATAAAAATTAAAGGTAGGATTCCTTTTTTCATAACACCTCCTTACGTTAGAGCACCAGTGCACAAGAGCACATGGCACAAGTTTTAGACACAAGTTCTCTGATTCTCTGATGTTCTGATGTTCTGATACTCCGATACTCTGATGTTCTGATACCCTGATGTTTTTACTTTTCTACCTCCTTTACCACATCTATAATCGTTCCATCCCTATATTCTATGAGTGCAATAATTCTATCCTTTACTCGTGGTGGTTCGGGTTTTCCAGTAATCTTTTCTACCTTATCCTTTAACTCCTCGATGGTTACAATTGGCAAGTTTGAACCCTTCATTCTCTCAATCAGGTCTTTCCTTTGGGGATTTATTGCAATCCCCCTCTCTGTTACAATTGCATCAATGGTTTCACCCGGTGTTGTAACCGTTGTTACCCTTTCCCGTACTACAGGAATACGTTTCCTGTATGATGGGATGGTGATGAGCGTTAATCCACAGCCAGCAGCAACATCCGTATGTCCACCGATACCATGCAGCAGTAATCCATCCGAATGCGTGTTACAATTTACATTAAAGTCAACATCTACCTCTGTTGCACCAAGAAATCCTACATCGAGTCTATTTACAAGGCAGCCTTTTGAATGATAATTTGCATACATAGTCATTGGAGTCTCAACATGTTTAATATCATTCCTGAAGGATTCGATTACACCTCTGTCAAATACCTGACCATCGTATAGAGCGGCAACCAGTCCTTTTTTGAACAGATTAACTGCAAAGGTACTTAACCCACCATTTATAAAGCTTGCCCTTATTCCCTCTTCCTCCATAATTTCACCAAGCATCTTTGTAACTGCAAGAGAAATTCCACCTGCACCTGTCTGAAAGGAAAAACCCTCCTTCATATAACCGGATTCCTTTATGAACTGAGCAGCATATTTTGCTATAAGTAATCTTGTTGGACTCCGCGTAATCCTTGTCGTTCCAGAAACAATTCTTTCTGGATCACCAATCCTATCAACAACGACCACATAATCTACATGTGTTGCGGGTATTGAATAGGGAGCACAGGGGTAAGGAACTAAATTATCAGTAATAATAACAACCGAATCAGCAAACATTGCATCTGCGTAACCATAAGCCATCGGTCCAAATGCAGATGCTCCATCAACCCCATTTGCATTGCCATAATCGTCAGCACTTGATGCAGCAAGAAATGCAACATCTATGTGCAAATCACCATCCTCTATTGCCCTTGCCCTTCCACCATGTGTTCTGAGAACTGCTACCTTTGGAAGTCCACCGTAAGAGACATGTTCTCCAACAGGTCCATTCATACTCCCTTCTATCTTTGTAATGACACCATTTTTTATATGCTCAATCAATGGTTTATGGCATGGAAAAAGAGCAGATGGTGCAAGGGTTATGTCCTTTATTCCAATCCTTGAAATCTCATCAACTACCATATTTACAACATAATCGCCATCCCTTAGATGATGATGAAAAGAGATAGTCATTCCATCCTTTAAGCCTGATTTTTCAATTGCCTCCCTCAAAGAACAGAGTTTATTCTGTCCTGGTTTTGATACAGGAATGGGTGGTGTAACTCTTTTTCTTCCACCACCATCATCCGCAAATGCACCTTGAAAAGGTCTTAATTTTCTCCCTTCGATTTTAACAGGTATTAATCTTCCAAGAATATTCTCAATAAATTCCATAATCAACCTTTATTTAGCCACGGATGTACACGGATAATTATAGTTATTTGTTTTTTTAAACCTTCTCTGAATTTCAATTCCTACTTACTCCTATATTGACGGGCAAGCTTGAGGACTTTTCTTGCCCTCTTTGCGACTGGTGCGTCAATCATCTTCCTTCCCAGTGAGGCAACACCACTTCCTCTTTTTTCCGCTTCCTCAAGCGCAGCAACAACCTTTTCTGCATACTCTATCTCTTCTTTTGTTGGCTTATATACATTATGGATATGTTCGATCTGTAAAGGATGTATAACACCTCTGCCATCAAACCCGATGGATTTGCTTATTTCTGTATCCTTAATAAGTCCCTCTATATCCTCAAAATCGGAATAAACAGTATCAGATGCCTGAATTTCTACTGCCTTTGCTGCAAGAACAATATGTTCCTTAGCGAAGAAGAGTTCTTTCCCTTCCTTTGATTTCTTTACACCAATATCTGCGGTAAAATCCTCAGCCCCAAAGGTAAGCATTACATTCCTTTTACTTGCCTTTGCTATCTCATATGCATTGACCACACCTTCTGCTGATTCTATGAGCGGAAAGAGCTTTGTCACACCGACTGTAATGTTATTTTCATCTTCTGTCTCTTCAAGTAGTCTATCCAGTCTCAATACATCTTCTGCACCGTTTGTCTTCGGAAGCATAATAGCATCTGGTAACCCGGGAAGCACTGTTTTTACATCATCCTCTCCACCGTTTGAGAAAGGATTTATCCGCACAATCACTTCAGCATCGCCAAGATCAAGATTACATAGAGCATTTCTAACAAGAAATCTCGCATCAGTCTTTTCCTTCTGGCTAACCGCATCTTCCAGGTCAAGAATGATTACATCCGCTCCAAAGAGTCCACCACCTTCCATAAAATAAGGATTATTACCCGGAAGGTATAATCGGGTTCGTCTGAAATCAACCGTCCTTTCTCTTTTCTCTCTTTTTCCAAAACTAAATTTTTCCAAAAGTGCTGAATTGGATTTATATAGTGCCGATTCTATCCTTGATTTTATGACAAAATCAAGTGCACCATCATCTATCGCTATAACTTGACAAGATGTAATACCCAACCCTAAAAGATATTCCTTTATATAATTTCTAATATGGTTTCCAAAAAGCCTTTCAACGGAACTCTCAAGTTTAACCCCTATATCATTTTTCTTAAGAGGGTTGAGGCTTATCTCTATATCTGCTTTATCCCTTCTTCCAACTACTACTTTCTTCGTAATCTTCATCATTTGTAACCTACTAACATCATTTAAAATATAAGTCAAGGAAAAAATCGCACGACCACAGAGGACGCAGATAAAAAAAATAATGTTAAGACTCTAATTCTCAAACCTGTTCACTACTCAATTGTTGACCATGAATAACCATCTGTGGAAATGGAATTTCAATACCTGCTCTGTCAAATGCAGTCTTTATCCTTTTCCTGAGTTCCCTTGTTATTTCCCACTGTTTTAATGGAGTAGTCTTTACAATGAGTCTAATAGTAATCCCTGAATCGCCCAATTTTTCTACACCAAGGACCTTGGGCTTCTCTATTATGGATTTCTTATACTTATCCTCTTTTTGAAGTCCCGCTGCAACAGCTTCTATTATTGCCATAACCCTGTCTAAATCCTCTTTGTATGCAACATCAACATCAACAAGTGCCCTTGACCACCCATGGGTCATATTTATCACTGCCTTTATCTCTCCATTAGGAATGATATGAACATTACCATCAAGGCTCCTTAGTCTTGTAGTCCTTATAGTAATTCTTTCAACAACTCCTGAATGTTCTCCTAACTTTACCACATCACCAACCCTTATCTGGTCCTCTGCAAGTAAAAAGAAACCGTACAGGAAATCCTTTATAACAGATTGAGCACCAAAAGCAATTGCTAAGCCTGCAACACCAGCTCCTGTTAGAAGCGGTGTTATATTGACATTAAACTCTCTCAGAATCATAAATAATACTATAATTCCGAAGAATATCCATGACGTTGTGTTTATTATGCTCGCAATACTATCTGCCCTTTTCTCTCTTTCGCTCCGTGTACTCCTATCCTCATCCTCTACTAAACGAACGAACTTCCTTGTAAGCAACCTGACAACGAAAATAAGAACAACATATCCAATAATTATAAAAATAATCCTTAGCCCATGCGTCAATAACCACTGCTTCATTTGCATTTTTTACCTCCTTTTTATTCTCTAATAGCTATTAACCAATTGCTTGCGGTTACTATTGAATTGAACTAAAGGAATGTCATTACGATTGTTTTAATTCTTTCTGCTTATACGAAGCAATCCTCATTTACCTTAAACCTTGAACCTTTCAACTTTAGAGTTCTCAACCTTTTTTTACGTCATTCGGATTTTATCATTTGCTTAGATTTCTGGTTTCATCATACTGTTTTATTTATAAACTTTGAATGACCGTTTGTCAAGATGTTTATGAATTCATATATTTTGAGAGAAAACCACCGGACCAGGAACCAAATTTATCTTTTTTGATAGATTCCCTTATCTCTTGCATTAACTTCATGAAAAAATGAATATTATGGATTGTTGCAAGTACAGGTCCAAGTATTTCTCCTGCATTAAAAAGGTGGCGTATATATGCTCTCGAGAAGTTTTGGCAGGTATAACAATCACATTCCTCATCAACAGGAATATAATCCTCCGTATACGGAGCATTTTTTATAACTACCTTTCCTTGGCTCGTAAAAACAGTTCCTGTCCGTGCATTACGGGTAGGAAGAACACAGTCGAACATATCAATACCTTTTGCCACAGCATCAATAATGTCTTCAGGGTAACCCACACCCATAAGATACCGTGGTTTTTCAGAAGGGAGCAGTTGTGATGTATACTCTGTGGTCTCTAACTGAAGACTTTTTGGCTCTCCTATTGCAAGCCCGCCAATGGCATATCCATCAAATCCAATACTCTTTAGCTCTTCAATCGACCTCTTTCTTAACTCCTTGTATGTCCCTCCTTGGACTATGCCAAAAAGTGCCTTTTCATCATCCTCCCTTCTATTAAAAATGAGCTTACCCCTGCTTGCCCATTCAGTGGTTCTTTGAACCGCCTTCTCACATAAAGCATAAGAGGAGGGATAGAGCACTGGTTCATCAAAACTCATTATAATATCTGCTCCAAGTGCACATTGCATCTCAATAACATTCTCAGGTGTAAAAAATATATAAGTACCATCAATATGGGATTGAAACCTTACCCCTTCATCCGTTATTTTATTAAGGTCAGCAAGACTAATGACCTGAAAACCGCCACTGTCTGTAAGGATTCCTTTGTTCCACCCAATGAAACTATGGAGCCCCCCAGCTTTCTTAACTGTAGATTCTCCTGGTCTTAGGTGTAGATGATAGGTGTTTGCTACAATCATCTGAACACCTGCTTGATTTAGAAATAGTGGTGCCACACTCTTTACAGTTCCCTGTGTCCCAACTGGCATAAAAACTGGTGTATAGACATCACCATGGGGAAGTCTTATCTTTCCAACCCGTGCTTCACTAATTTTGTCTTCTTTAATTATCTCAAATTTCATTCTTTCATCTTATATAAATTTTTCTCTTTGTCAACAAGATTTTTTCTTGACATCTTATGAAAAAACTGTCTATAGTAGACTATGACATTACGATGTTATAAATGTGGAAAAGAGATTTCACCCGGTGGGACCTCGTACATAATAAGGATAATTTCAATAAGTAACTTTAATGGAATAATAGAACCTCAGGAAAATATGGATTTAAAATCTCTCATAAAGGAGATTGAAGAAGAGATAAAGGGGCTTCCTGAAGACCTGATTGAAGAAGAGATTTTCAAAGAAAAAGAGTTTATTTTATGTCCAAGATGTAAAGAACTCTTTTTTGCAAATCCCTTTGGCAAAAAACTTGATAACATGAAGCCTCCAGAATCCATCCCCCCACCATAAACATCAGTTATTAAGTTATTTAGTTATTAAAAATCAGGAACACATCCTTTGTACTTATATGCTTTAAGAATCCTAATGCACTTTTTCCTTGACAATATTGGATTAAAGTGGTATAATGCCAAAGCTTACGAAACTGGTTATCGAGTTAGTGTTTTACAAAGAACCAACTCGATACAGTCAAGAGACTATTAGGAGGATAATATGTATTATGAGAGTGGTGCAAAATATTTCTGGATATCTTTTATTACGGCGCTTATTGTATCCTCAGTTATGAGTTTTATCTTTATAGTATTTGTTTCCCCTTATATCACTCAGAAAAAAATAAAAGTAGAAGTGCCAAATGTGAAAGGTATGAAGGAAAACCAGGCTTCACTAGTTTTAAAGAATAAAGGTTTTCTTCTTCTGGTATCCCAGAAAAAAGAGGATCCCAATTATGAAGAAGGCATAATTCTCGATCAGGAGCCACTGCCTGGCTTTTCCGTCGAGAAGGGAAGTCTTGTTAAGGTCACAATAAACGAAAAATCGACGGCTGAAGTTTCAGATGAAGTCATTCCTGACGTCAGAGGTCAACAACTTATGTTGGCTAAAGATAGCATAGAAAAGTATGGCTATATAGTTGGGAAAATTGAATTTGAGGAATCAGATATATATGCAAAAGACCAGGTGATAAACACTGACCCAGCTCATGGTACAAAATCCATAAAAGGAACAATCGTAAATATAATTGTAAGTACAGGCATTCAAGAGATTACTGTTCCAAATTTGCGCAGAAAGAGTATTTCCAGTGCAAAAAACCTCTTAGAAAAATCAAGATTAAAATTGGGTAACATACGATACACTACAAATATTGAATTTCCCTTCGACATCATTGTTTCACAGAAACCACCGTCAGGAACAAAGGTAAAATCTGGTTCATCTGTTGACATTGTTGTAAACCGCGAAGGAACATATTAAATAGAGGAATCCATTTTAGTTCCACATTTATTGATCTTCTTTTAATAAAAACAGTACAAAAATTATGCTTTAAGTAGATGAAAATTAAGAAAATTCTTTTCTGGATTATAATAGCTTTTGTTTCCTTTGTGGCAGGTGTTCTTCTTATGAACTTCATTATAATGCCATTGATTGTAAGGCAGGGTGATATAGTAGCTGTTCCTGATGTAACTGAGATGAAACTTGAAGATGCAGAAAGAGTATTAAAATCTATGAAACTCGAGCCTTATATTGAACTTTATGACTTTGATCCAACTGTCCCAGAAAATTATGTGTTTAAACAGGTACCAATTCCTGGGACAGAGCTGAAGATTTCAAGAAGGGTTAAATTATGGATAAGTAAAGGTCAGGAGAATATCTTAGTCCCTTATCTTGCTGGGCTTCCTCTCGTTCAAGCAGAGAATATCCTTCGAAGATTTGAATTGAAGGTTGCAAACATAGAAAGTGTTGAATCGGATTCTTTTCCTCCTGGAAGGGTACTCAAAACATATCCTCCTTCAAACACACCTGTAAGTAAACATACAGGCATTAGGATTATAATAAGTAAGGGGTCAGAAAAAGAAGGATTCCCGATGCCTAACCTCTTTGGAAGAAATTTGTCGGAAGTAGAAAAACCCCTGTCCGAGATGGGACTTGTAATTGGCAATATAAAATACATTCAAAGTGAGAATAGTGAGGAAGGAGAAATCATACTGCAATCTCCTCAACCAGAGGTTCAGGTCTCCTCCGGAGATACAATAACACTTGCTGTTACTACATCTATTTCTGATACAATGATTAATAAAAAGGAGGAACCAAAAGAAGAGTGAATTCAGTAATTAAACAAACTAATAACTCAATTACTCAATAATTTAATAACAAAAAATAATGGAGGTTTTTATGAAAAAATATTTACCAATTCTTTTTATCCTACCCATTATTTTTAATGCATGTCAAGGAGGTGATGATAAAAAAATGGAAGAGAAAAAAGAACCCTCTCTCGTTGGGAAAAATATTCTTATGGTGATAGCACCCCAAAACTTCAGGGATGAAGAGTTCGAAGAACCCCATTCACTCTTTCTCAAAGAAGGTGCAAATGTCGTTGTTGCATCTACAGACACTAATGAAGCACAGGGGATGTTCGGGATGAAGGTCAAACCTGATAAATGTATTGAAGATGTGAATCCACTCGATTTTGATGCAATAGTCCTGATTGGTGGTTCAGGTTCCACTATCCTCTGGGACAATGAAAAACTCCATGAATATGTAAAAACTGCATATGAGAATAAAAAAGTTATAGGTGCTATCTGTCTTTCACCTGTAACATTAGTAAAAGCGGGGATACTCAAAGGTAAAAGTGCAACCTGCTATGAAACACCTGAAGTTGTGCAAATCTTCAAGAAGAATGATGTCGTGCTCACTGGAAAATCTATCGAGGTTACAGAAAAAATAATTACTGCAAATGGTCCCCCCGCTGCAAAAGATTATGCAGAGAAAATTGTAGAACTTCTTAAATGAGGGCAATTATACAAAGGGTAAGCAAGGCGTCTGTATCAATAGAGGGTAAGTTAGTAGGTTCAATAGGAAAAGGCATCGTAATCCTTCTCGGAATAGCGAAAGGTGATACAGAAAAAAATGTTGATGTTCTATCAGAGAAGTGTTCTACATTAAGGATTTTTGAGGACGAGAATGGGAAATTAAACCTTTCACTGAAAGATATTCAAGGAGAAGCACTTGTAATCTCACAGTTCACCCTCTATGCTGATACAAAAAAGGGAAGAAGACCAAGTTTTACAGAAGCAGCATCATACACAGAAGCAAAACCACTCTATGAACGATTCATAACTGCTCTGAAAAAAGAATCAATTCGTACAAAATCAGGTGAGTTTGGCTCCAAAATGCTAGTTGATATTAACAATGACGGACCTGTTACCTTAATCCTTGAAGTGTGATTCACCTGCAATCAATCTCTGAATTGGAGTTAGAATAAAGGCAAGAATATGATAAAAAGTATGACAGGATTTGGAATATCAAAGGTTGAACTACCTTCTGGAACAATGCTCTGCTGTGATATAAAGACACTTAATCACAAATATCTTGATATCCTTATTTCCTTGCCAAAGAAACTGAAACCATACGAACCAGAAATAATGAAGCGATTAAAAAACTCATTTAAGAGAGGTAGAGTTGAAACATCTTTTTATATAGAACCAGATAAATCAAGCATACTGAAATTTGATATAGATTTTCAAAAAGCCGAAGAGTATTACAACCTTATTTTGAGTTTGAAAAAAAGGCTTGATGTTAAAGGAGATGTGGACATCGCCCTACTTAGTAACCTTAATTATATATTTGTTAAAAAGGATACTATGGATATTTCAGAGGATGACATGCTCATGTTCCTCAGAAAGGTTCTTGATGATTCAATTGAAAAGGTGAAGAATATGAGAATAGAAGAAGGAAAGGCAATTTACAATGACTTCAGGAAAAGGTTAGCGAATTTGAAAGAACATCTGACTATGATAAAAGAGGGAGCAGAAAAAAACATTCCATTATGCCGAGAAAGAATAAAGAAAAGTGTAGATTCAATTAAAGGTGAGATCAATATTAATGAAAACCGCCTTGAGCAGGAGATTCTTCTTTTCGCTCTTAAAAGTGATATAATGGAAGAGTACATCAGGCTTGAAAACCATATCTCACAGTTTAAAAGTTCTCTTGAGGTGGAAGAGGATATAGGTAAAAAGTTAAATTTTCTTCTTCAGGAGATGACAAGAGAGATAAATACACTCTGTGTAAAAGCCCTGAGT
Organism: Candidatus Cloacimonadota bacterium; assembly: GCA_004375965.1. Taxonomy (GTDB): domain Bacteria; phylum Hydrothermota; class E44-bin80; order E44-bin80; family E44-bin80; genus SOIS01. The sequence goes on from SOIS01000202.1 coordinate 10,893, forward strand.
AGTGATGTAAAGAAAAGTGGTGTTCAAATCAGGGAAGTAATAGAACACCTCAAAGAGCAAGTTTATAACATAGAATGAAAATAAGATTAAAAGGTGTTCCGATAGTTGTTTCTGCTCCTTCTGGTGCAGGTAAAACAACCTTGATTAACAAGCTTATTTCAAAGTTATATAAAGAGATCGCCTATTCTATCTCTGCAACAACGAGACCATCCAGAAGGAATGAAAAAGATGGGGTTAACTATTTCTTTCTTTCAAAAGAAGAATTCAAAAGATGGATTGATGAAGGAAAGTTTATTGAGTGGGCACAGGTTCACAATCACTACTATGGAACTCCTAAAAAAATGTTTAAAGAAACCTTAAAGAAGGGTTATAATATCATAATGGATCTTGATGTTCAGGGTGGAATAAATATCAAAAAACGTTATCCTGATGGTATTTACATCTTCATTTTAACAAAGAATGTGGATATACTAAAAAGAAGACTTACAAGAAGAAAAACCGATACAGAAGAGTCAATAAATGAGAGGATAAAAAATGCTCGTGAAGAACTACGGTTTATCAAAGAATATGATTACGTTGTCATAAACGATACAATAAAGAAAACCATAGATACAATACTTGCGATCCTTATTGCCGAAGGTTGTCTTACGAAAAGGAATAGTTCAATAATAAGATTATTTAAAAAGAATCTCTAAGAAGCAATACGAAAGCAGGAAAGGAGTGATAATGTTCAAGGTTTCTACAGAGGAAATGGTTAAATTTTTCGAAAACAGGTATGAAGCAGTAGTTGTAGTAGCAAAGGAAGCGAGAAGGGCAAATCAATATGCGAGTGAAGAAATTAAGGAAAGTGGTGAAAAGCCTATTTTGCACGCAATTCATAAGTTATTAACGGATGGTATTAATTTCACCTATGAAACTCAGAAAGGTCCAGGGGAAGAAAAAGAGGAAAAAAGGAAAAAGAAATAATGAAAACTGTTATACTTGGTGTTACAGCAAGTATTGCCGCTTATAAATCCCTTGAACTCACAAGGGAATTGGTTAAAAGAAATATTAAGGTTATACCTATTCTTACACCTGAAGCGAAGCACTTTGTAACACCTCTATCATTTGAGAGTCTCTCTTCTCATAAAACATACTGTGATTTTTTTGCTAAAAACGAGAGTATAATTCATATATCTATTACAAATGAGGCGAATATCATTGCTGTAGTCCCGGCAACTGCAAACATTATTGGAAAACTTGCAAATGGTATTGTTGACAATCTGTTACTTGGAATAATTTTTGCCTCTAATAAACCTGTTTTAATCGCTCCAGCAATGAATAAAAGGATGTGGAAAAATCCTTTTCTCTCTCTTAATGTGAAAAAACTAAAAAGCCATGGTTACCATTTTGTCGGTCCGGCAAGCGGCGCACTTGCCTGTAAAGATGAAGGTTTAGGAAGGCTTGAGGATATAGATATCATTGTGGAAGAAATCTTGACTCTTATTGAAGATAAAAAAAATCTAAAAGGGAAAAAATTTCTCATTACTCTCGGAAGGACAAAGGAATACCTCGACCCTGTAAGGTATATTTCAAATGATTCCTCCGGAATGTTTGGTCTTGAAATTGCAAAGGTTGCAAGACGGAGAGGTGCTGAGGCGTTTATTATTGCTGGATATACAGACATTAAAATCCCTTCCTTCTTTCATCTGAAAAGAGTAAAAAGCACTGAAGAGATGGCAAAGGAAGTAATAAAAAGCATTAAGGATGTGGACGTCATAATTATGAATGCAGCTTGTTCTGACTACACCCCAAAGAAAGTAGAAAAAGACAAGATGAAAAAAGAGAGAGGTGATATATCAATTTCATTAAAAAGGACAAAAGATATTCTCTCTTTCATAAAGTCAAAAAAAGAACAACAATTAATTGTTGGTTTCAGTCTCGATACAAAGGATATCGTCAAATATGCAAAGAAAAAGATGAAAGAAAAAGGTGTCGATATTATGATAGCAAATCCTGTAACTACTCTTGGCAGTGACACCGTGGAAATGATAATACTGAACCAAAAGGGTAAGGTTAATCGCTTTTCAAAAATGAATAAATCAGATGCTGCAGAGAAAATCATCGACATCATTGCATCAGTTATCTAAAGAAGTAAAAATTCATCGCAAATATTTTATTTACAATTAGCGAATTCTATTCGCGAAATGTTAGAATTTTCTGGAGTGAATCAAGTCCTTTTGTTACAGTTTTTTTATTTTCAATCTCAAACACGAAGAGGCCAATAAAAGGTTGAGAGCGGTTAAGGTTGCAATAATTGGGACAATAAACCTTGATATTATAGTTTCTAAACAAGGAAAAAGGACAGAATCACTCGGCGGAATACTTTACAATATCCTTAGCCTTTCAGAAATCGGCAAAGATTTTGTAAAGGTTTTTCCTATTACCTATATCGGTTCAGATATAAAGGAGAGATTTCTAAAAATCCTCAAGAGATATCCAAACATCTCCGTAAGGGGAATATATGAAAACAGATGGGGAACCAACATCAATCTCCTTGAATATATCAATGATAATAAGAGGAGAGAGACGACTACCTTTTTCACAGAAGAGATAAAGTACAAAATGATAGAACCCTTTCTTTCATCTGATATTCTTCTTTTTAACTTCATTGCTGGTTATGATGTCTCTCTCGAAACACTTAAAATGGTGAGAAGAAATTCGAAATCAACAATCTTCCTGGATGTCCATAGCCTTGTTCTTAAAAAAAAGAAAGGAGAAAGGGTTTTCTACCCCATAAAAAACTGGAAAGATTGGGTAAAAAACATAGACATTATTCAGATGAATACGAAAGAACTGCTTTTCTTTACTGGCATACCACCTCGGACAGAAAAAATAGATAGGGAAATAGTAAAAAAGACTATAAAATTACTTTTGACGAAGAGTTTAAATATTGTTCTTGTAACATCTGGTGAAGAAGGTGTCTATCTTGGATACAGGGATGATGTCTATTTTTTCGAACAGAAATATAAATCGGTGGTAAAAGACACAACAGGTTGTGGCGACATCTTCTCATCATCCTTTCTTGTAAAATATTTGGTTTCAAAGGACCCATTTATTTCCTGTGAGTATGCTAACAATGTATCGGGAATGTCAACCAGGGATACAGGAATTAAAAAATGCTCATCAACAAGATTTTTCAAAATCAATATTAAATATTGAAAGACGCCTTATTACACAGATTTTTAAGCTGATTACACAAATTTACCCCAACACAAATATATAAATAGGTGTGAGGATTCCCCTCCACAAATATGCTGAGGTTATTGTAAGGGTTTAACTCAAGTATTTTAATCTGTGAAATCAGATATTTTTGACTTTTCGAAAATATCTTAACTTATTCGAGATCAGGAAACTGCGGTTCACCAAATATTGATTCTATCTTGACGACAATAATTCTACCAATCCCGTCGCTGAAATCAATCCCTGAATCTTTTAATAGGTGAACAATCTTCTTACCAATTTCTTTGTCATCAGAGATTGCAAACATCATTTTCGAATAGACATTCTTACCTCCGAGCTGCAAACGTAGCCCGGCAAAGATAGGGATTCTGTATGCCAGAATCCCCCCCATTGACTGACTCTCAACAATAGTAGCGTCAGTTGACCCAAGTTCTACAAGAATAGATAGAAGATCATCAAGTATCTCTTCTTTGTTGAGAATAATAATTACAAGATACAACTATCCTCCTTTTTATTCTTTTTTATTACACAAGATGCATCTTACCCTTTGTTTACAGAACCCAAAACTTCTATCCTTTCTTTTACAACATCCTTCATAAAATCCATTGCAGGTCCCATAATCTTTCTCGGGTCAAATACTGATGGCTCTTGGAGCAAAACACTCCTTATGCCTACAGTAAATGCTATTCTCAGGTCTGTATCTGTATTAACCTTATTTATCCCCTTTTTGATTGCTTTCTTCAGAACTTCACTACATAATCCTCTTGCACCTGAAAGTTCAAGACCATATTTTTCTGCTGCTCCTAACAGTTTTTTATTTACACTTGATGCTCCATGAAGAACAAGGGGAACCTGCGTTTTTTCCTTAACCAATCTTAATCTTTCAAAATCAAGTTTAGATTTGGCTTTGAACTTGAATGCACCGTGAGATGTTCCTATTGCGGGTGCAAAAAAATCTATACCTGTCTGGTCAACAAATTTTTCTGCTTCTTCTGGATTCACAAGGAAAGCCTCTCTTTCTTCTATACTAATATCGTCCTCTGGACCAGGTAGTTTACCAAGTTCTGCTTCGACAGAAACACCAGCACTATGTGCTATTTCAACAACCTTCTTTGTTATTTTAACATTTTCTTCAAAGGGTCTATCCGATGCATCTATCATAACGGAAGTAAAACCATTCTTTACTGCTTCTTTTATAGTCTCCATTTTTTTTCCATGGTCGAGATGTAGACCAACAGAAATTGGAACAGCTTCTGCTAAGGTTTTAACCATACCTGCTGCCATTTTAATCCCCATATATCTAATTGCACTTTCTGATACTCCAACAATAACAGGTGAATCCAATTCAACCGCTGCTTCAATTATTGCTATTACCGTTTCCATATTATTTATGTTGAATGCACCAACAGCATAGCCCTCCTTATCAGCTTTTTCAAGAATTTCCAATGTGCTTACTAACGCCATAACTTCCTCCTACTAATAATTTCTTATATCCTATAAAAACGTCAATGTCAAGTAAAAATTGATTTGATTTCTGAATCTTTAAGAAATCACAAAAAAGAGGTTGAGAATATGCGAGTAATATGTTATATTAAAAAAATAAGGAGATTACAATGCTCGTGAAGAAACTGAAAAGAAAAAGGATTTTATTGAACCTTTCTAAACTTGTCAAAGGAAAACCTTTCGACGCATGGCTTGTAGGAGGCTGTATAAGGGATACTTTTCTGGGAATTCCCTCAAAGGATTACGATATTACTATAACAGGCAATGCTCACCGTTTTTCATTATTGTTAGCAAAAAAACTCAATGGGAATCAATTCTGTCTGGACAGGAAGATGGGAGAATTCAGGATTATGCTCTCAAGAAAAAGAACCATTGATGTAAAATCCATCAAAGATATTTCAAAAGACATTCAAGAAAGGGATTTTACAATTAACGCAATTGCTCTGAATTTAAAAGATTTGAAAACCCTCTACGATCCCGTTAATGGTATAAGAGATTTGGAAAGAAAAATTATTAAACCTGTAAGTGAGATGATGTTTGAGAAAGACCCTTTACGATTGCTAAGGATGTTCAGACTTGCAAGCACTCTCGGGTTTTCTATTTCGAAAGAGGCAATGGAACTTGCAAAAAAAACCGTTAAAAAAATAGATACTGTTGCAAGTGAAAGGGTGAAAAATGAGCTATTCCTCTTATTTAATAGCAAAAAAAGTTTTCCAAGTATAATGAAGATGGACAGGATTGGACTTATAGCAGCACTCTTTCCTGAGGTAGAGAAAGGGAAACTTATTCCACAGCACAAATACCGCAGTAGAAACCTGAAAGAACATTCACTTGTTTGTTATGATATTATGGAAAAAATTATAGATGAGAAAAGATACATTGTGTTTGAGGGTTTCACATCCATATTTGAAAATTTTATAAAAAAACAATGTGTAATCTTGAAACTTTCAGCCTTGCTTCATGACATTGGTAAACTGTATACAATGAGAGAAGATTCTTCTGGTTCCGTACATTTCTGGATGCATGAGAAAAAGGGAGAAATAAGGTTAAAGGAATATTACCAGCATAGATTCTCTTTAAGCAATAAAGAAGTAGAAACACTATCTCTTTTAATTCTCCACCATATGCGAGCACATCTACTATCAAGGGGGAACGAGATAACAAACCATGCACTTTACAGGTTTGTTAAGGATGGAAAAGATGCAATACCTGGAATACTCCTTCTTTCATATGCAGACAGCATTTCGTCGTCTGGGGGCGGAAAAGAAGTCAGAAAGGCGGAGAAGACTATCAGAACAATTATGAATTATTATGTAACATCAAGGAAAGTAAAATCTAAGAAAAGACTAATTACAGGTTACGATTTGATTGAACAATTCGGGCTTGAACCAGGACCTGATTTTAAGACCATATTAGAAGCAGTTGAAAAAGCTTATATAGAAGGAATAGTAAAAAATAAAAACCAAGCGTTGCAGTTTGTAAAAAAAATAATCGTTGAGCTTCGATAAACTCGCATTTCAAAATGCAAATTAAAAACCCCGCACTCTATTTTTAAAGTGCGGGGTCATTGCTTACCTTTTGTAGTTGTTTTTAGGATTTCGCCATTTTTTTGTTATTTGTTCTCTCTTCTCTTCTGACATTCAATTCCTATCTCGGCATCCTCATAAGCAGCATCCGTATTGCCGAGTTCCCTCTGTGCATAAGCCCGATTAATATACGCCTCGCAGTATTCCGGGTCAATCTCTAAGAGTTTTGTACAAGCTTCAATAGCGTCATTATATTTTTCTGCCTTAAGATATGCAGCTCCGAGATAGTAATATCCCTCTTTGTCTAAGGAATCCAATAAAACTACCTTCTTAAAGGGTGTGACTGCATCCATATATTTATTCAGTTCATACAGTGCAATACCATAGTTGAAATTTACATCTTTATCTTCAGGGCTAAGCTCAATTGCTTTTATTAGAACCTTCTCTGCCTCTTCTGGCTTTTCGTGCCTTAACAACACATTCCCGAGCTCTATATAAACCATTGAAGTTTCTTTTTTTCTTTGTTTAAGAATATCTTCGTTTTCAACCTTGAGCCAATCTGGATTTTCTACGATCTTCCTCGCTTTCTTCAATATTGCTTCTTCCTCTTCCTTTTTTTCGCTTATCCTGTAGAAACTGGCAAGATTTACATACGTATCTACATTATCAGGGACAAGTTCTATTGTTTTCTTATAGGTCTTTTCTGCATCATCATCCCTTTTTAACTTTATAAAACAGTATGCGAGATAATTTAAAGATTGAGCACTCTTTGGCTCAAAATCAAGGGACCTCTCGATTCTCTTAAGTGCGAGATCGAACTCTTTATTGTCAACATGTTTCATCCCAGCATTGAAGAAGACTGCCCAGTAGTTAAATGATATATCCTTCTTTAACGCATCTAACTTTTTAGGATCGAGCGATATTCCCTTTTCTGTTTGTTTGCAGGCTTCTTCATATAATTTTCTATATGCATAAGCCTTACCAAGCCAGATGTAGGTTTCATGGTTTTGAGGCTCAGCCTCTACTGCCTTCTTAAACTGCTCTATTGCTGCATCGTAATTTTCCTGATCAATGTAAATCTTGCCTGCGGTTATATACTGAGATTGACAACCAAGGAAGAAAAGAAGTATAAATGATAGAAGGACGAGTAAGAAGTTGTTAAAATGTTTCACTTCACCTCCTCTATTTAAGGTTAACAGTTCCTCATAAACATCTCTATATATTGATAACAAGTTATTCTTTAAATGTCAAGAAAAAAATGGTGTCATTGCTCGCCCCGTTAAATACCATTATTTGAAGAACTTTTTCCTATTTTACGGGGCTCGCAATGACAGGTGGGTAGGTACCCCAAAGGAAAAAATCAAAATTTGTTCTTGACAAAAGTCTATCAATATTATAGTATATTAAAAATAATAATAGAAAGGAGATGTAAGGATGAAATTTTTTATTCCACTAATTATTTTTTCTTTCCTCTTCTCTGCTCAGCTTATGAGTGTAGAGATTATTACAAACGGTGATTTTGAGGAACCTCTCTCTACTGGTTGGCAGGAAGCCACATCGGGTTCTAACATCACAATTAATCGAGCTACCTACTATGACCCAGACCCTGACTACGAGGCATATGTTGGCAAAAGCACAGGGAGCGGCTATGCAAGACTCTACCAGATAGTTGATATTCCTGCAACCGACCTCAATTTTTTTGTCAATGCAAAACTTTACGCCCATGCCACATCAAGTGCCTGGGCTGGTGCCGCAGTAGTAATTTCTTATCTGGATGAACACAGTTCATTATTAGGAGAAACATACATATGTTATATAAGCACATACTGCCCTTGGACAAATTCCCCAACCTCTCACATAATCGAAGTATCGGATTCCCTCTGGCATGATTACGGATTCAATATTGAGAATGAATTAACCAATCTATCCGGTGTTAATCCCTCAGATATCAAAAAAATTCGGGTTTCACTTTTTAATCAAATTTACCACTGCTGAGCGGCAACGGAGATGGCGAAGGTCTTCGCCGATGACATTTCTTTGGATTTTACAACCTCAGTTCCTTTCGTAGTATACTATAGCAGTAGTGTTATAGACACCACTGGCAACGACAACGGACATTTAGACCCGGGAGAGACAGTTGACCTTATTACCACCTTGAAAAACTTTGGTGTTTCAGCAACGAATGTTGAGGGACTTTTACTTACTGATGACCCATACATTACCATTCACGATTCTATCTCAGTCTTCGGGGATATTGCTCCAGGCGATACCGCTAATAATGAAGCAGACCCATATTATATTGAAGCAGCATCAATTGCTCCTACAGGACATATCGCAGATTTCACATTGATAGCAAATTCAACAGGTGGGTACAGCGATACCTCATACTTCTCATTATGTATTGGAAAACACCATTATTTCGTATGGGACCCCACACCGGATCAATCAAGTGGACCCGTAATTGATGCTACATTAAAATCACTTGGATATAGTGGGAACTTTTCTCAAGCACTCCCTGTAATAGAACTTGATCGATACATGGCAGTATTTGTCTCCTGCGGCATATATAGTAGTAACTATATTATTCAAAATGGTTCAGCAGAGGCTAATGCACTTGTAAACTTTTTGAATAGTGGTGGAAGGATGTATCTTGAAGGAGGCGATGTCTGGTACTGGGATCCACTTTATCAGGGTGGCTATGATTTTGGACCGCTCTTTGGTATCAATGCTACTGGTGATGGTTCGAACGATCTTGCAACTGTTAATGGTCAGAGTGGGACATTTACTCAAGGGATGAGCTTTTCTTACACCGGAGAGAACAGCTTTATGGACCATATAAGTGCGATATCCCCAGCTTCTCTCATTTTCAGGAATTCATCTCCTGTATATGATTGTGGAGTAGCGAATGATGCAGGGACATATAGGACGGTTGGGACATCCTTTGAGTTTGCTGGATTGGCTGATGGTTCACCGCCATCAACAAAAGAGACACTTGCAGATACCATAATGCACTTCTTCGATTTATATGTTGGAGTAGAGGATAAGCCTGAGATTGATTTCAATCTTCCAAAAGTATGTGCATTATTCCAGAACTACCCCAACCCATTTTCTAAGGAGACAACATTCAAGTACTCGATCCCGAAAGCATCCTATGTGAATGTTTCCCTCTTCGATGTATCAGGAAGGTGTATCAAGAGACTCGTTAATGAAAGACAAAGACCAGGATATTACACTCTTAGATTGGATGGCAGTGAATTAAACACAGGAATATACTTCGTAAGACTACAAAGTGATAACTTTTCTCTCTCTCGTAAGTGCATAATAGTAAGGTAAAATGAAGGGCGGGACTACGATCCCGCCCAAACTTCTTCCCTCTTTCAAATCATCAAAATCAGAACAGACGAGGTTTCCTTAATAGGTGGAGCTTCCAGCTCTACATCTATTTTTTCCTAATTCTCAATTACAAAACGTGTTAAACCATAGTTAAAATCTCTTGACGATCTTTCTTTTTGCGTGTAAAAGAAAAAAGTATGAAAAAAATAAAGATAGTGATTTTCCTTCTTGGGTTGGCAGTGAGTATTTTCCTGCTTCTGATGAGGACACCAGAGGGGCTCACACGGCAAGGACAGAATGCACTTTCCGTCTTTTTCTTCGCCGTTACGATGTGGATTACAGGTGCTCTGCCGCTTCCGGTCACGGGAATTGCCATATTTGCTCTTCTCCCGTTACTAAGGGTATTACCCGCAAAAACCACATTTTCCCTTTTCGGCAGCAATGCCGTTTTTTTTATACTGGGAGCATTTATTTTAGCATCCGCAATGATGAAGACGAAACTCTCCACCCGATTTGCACTCCATTTCTTAAAGGGTCTTGACAGAAGTCCCTTATCTCTCTTCACTGCCATCTTCCTCATATCAGCATTCCTCGCTTTCTGGATGCCAGAACATGCAGTCGCAGCATTGATGCTTCCGGTAGTTCTTGAAATAGCAGGCGGATTGAACCTAACACCGAAAAAAGAGAACTATGGGAGACTCCTCTTTCTTGCTATTGCCTGGGGAGCCATTATCGGAGGTGTAGCAACATTTCTTGGTGGTGCAAGGAACCCTCTTGCCGTTGGGATACTTTATGAAAACTATAACCAGACTATTTCTTTCGCAGGGTGGATGCTTGCAGTTGTGCCGGTTGTCATTATCATTCTTGCAGTCGTATGGATACTTATGCGTATATCGTTCAGGATAGATATACCTGATGTATCAGCAGCAAGAAGAACACTAACCTCAAAAATTAAAGAGATGGGCAGAATGGGAACCGCTGAAAAGGGAACCGCAATAATTATTCTTATCACCATTCTTTCCTGGATATTCCTATCAACTCTTCTCGGACTCGCTGTAATCGCAATAATAGGAAGTCTACTACTTTTCATCTTCAGGATAATTACATGGAAGGATATCGAGAATTATATCAACTGGGGAATCATTCTTATGTACGGAGGAGCAATTGCACTCGGTTCCGCATTAGAGATCACAGGAGCAGCATCATGGTTAGCAAGGACTTTTATAGGTGATAAAATCCTCTCTCCGTATCTTTTTATTTTCACTATAAGTTTAGCAAGCATTCTTTTAACGGAAGGCATCAGTAACGTGGCAGCGGTTGCATGTATTCTTCCTGTCGCATTCAGTCTGGGAAGGGCTTTTGGTATAAATCCCATTGTCACCACCTTTGCTGTCGCAGTGCCAGCGGGTCTTGCCTTCTGTCTTCCAATAAGCACACCAGCGAATGCCATTGCCTACTCATCAGGTTACTATCGTGTAAAGGATTCTCTCAAATTAGGTATTTTCTTAAATATTATCTCATTTTTAATCTTTAACCTTATGGTCAGGTTCTACTGGCCCTTAATAGGACTGAAACCATGAAAAAGTTAATGCTTGTTTTATCCAATATCAGTTTCTCTTCCACCTCTGTCTCCTTCGCAATATCAAAAGCGGAAAAAGAGGGTTATGAACTTATTGTTATCTTTGTGCTTGACGAAGAGATTCCTGAATCTGTTTCTTCCCTCCTTATGTATATTGGTTTTCTTGGACCCAAACCAACAGACGACTTAAAGAAAACAATACTTGAAGAGTACAAGAAAAGAGCATATTCAGAGCTTGAACGAGTAGAAAAACTTGTAAAGGAGAAAAATATCCCTATGAAGAAAATATTGAGGGAGGGTAGATTTGTAGATGAAGTAATAAAGGTTCAGGAAGAAGAGAATGTAGATTTCGTTGTAACCTCAAGACCGCAAAGTCCATTACTTTCACAGATCCTCTCAAGTTACAACCTTAAGGAATTAAAAAACAATCTTGGGGAAAAATTAATTATTATAGAGGAGTAAAAGATTGACAAATGAGAGAGTTTATGATATAGGTTTCTTAAGAAAGTAGTTTAGAAAAAATTAAAAGATAGAATTAAGGAGGAAAAATGGAATGGTTGCTTTTCGGCGGTCTAATACTTGTAATGAGTATATTCTCTAAAGTCCCTCATATAGAAGAAGCGATAAAATTCTTAAATGCTATAAAAATTCCTGTCGGTATCGTTATATTCCTCATTGGGCTTTCTTCATTTGATATGGGAGGAAGATATGTTTTTGGTGCCATGATGGCATTAATAGCGGGTACTACACTGTTCTTCAACCTTTTTAGGCTTATTCCAAAGGCAGAGATTTCCATTGAGAAGGTTTCTACAATAATCACTGCCTTTGAGTTACCAATAGGTATATTAGCAATCCTTGCTGCGCTTATTGCTATGTTTTAAGTTTCCTTTTCTTCGCAGCAGGGAAAAGTACGTTGTTCAGTATTAATCTGTAACCGGGTGAATTCTTATGTAATTCAAGCCTTGTAGGAGGTTCTCCAACGTAATGAGTATAGTCTTCAGGGTCATGACCTCCTAAAAAAGTAAACGTTCCCTCCCCATAATTTCCGTGGATATACTTTGTCTCTTCTGTACCTGACACCTCCCCCATTATCAAAACGGACTTCTTCACTTTATCTCTTCTGAATCCACAATCCTGACCAAGAAATTCTTTCACAAGAGGTGTATGGTTCTGAGTAAGCATAGTGGGTACAGGGTCATACTTCGCTGAAAATTCGAAGAGTGAGACATACGTATCCTGACCCCTCCCCTGGGCTTCTTTTGTTACATCAAAATCTGAATGTTCATAGACCATGGGGTTTATTTCAAGATTAAAATTCTCAAATGCAAGAGTCTTTGTAAAATCAATTTTATCTCCGTAATCTACATCAATGGGGTCATCATCAAAGGGAACATCAACAATGTCAACATCCTCTGATGCGAGCGCAATATCAAGGGTAATAGGAGCAGAGCACATCGCAAACAGAAATCCTCCCTTTGCTATATAATGCTTTATTTCTCTGGCAACAGCGTGTTTAAGATGCCACACCTTCTTAAAACCGAGTCTTTCCGCCATCCTCTCATTGATACCCACTTCTTCCTTATACCACTCCGCATTTCTGTATGAAGCGTAGAATTTCCCGTACTGTCCTGTGAAATCCTCATGGTGTAAGTGGATCCAATCATATTTGAATAGTTCACCCTTCAATACCTCCTCATCCCACACCTTATCGTACGTAATCTTTGCATATATTAGTGCCAGTGTCACCGCATCGTCCCAGGGTTCTTTATTGGGTGGCGTATACACAGCAACTTTGGGTGCTTTTTCAAGAATAATCTTCTCCATATTATTTTCCTCGATTGTCTGATATATTGAAACTACTTCGGTAGAAGAGATTTGCTCGAATCGAACACCCCTCAGGAGACATACATCCCTTGCCCCCTTGAAATCATTAAAGAGGAAGGAACCCCCTTTGTAGTTTATTAACCACTCAACATCCACACCCGGCTCCAGTACCCAGTATGC
>SOIS01000248.1 GCA_004375965.1 Candidatus Cloacimonadota bacterium
GCAAGTCCTGAGCGAAGCCGAAGGACCCTGAGCGATGCACAGATCATTGTCGATGAGCTAAGTCAAAGAAATGTGGAGGCATCCTGAGCATGGTCAAAGGATGGTCAATGCTACACATTTTTACTTTTTTTATTGACAAGCTATAAAAATTTATATATTATTTCAAAAGTTAAAACAACTGAAAGAAAGGAGGTATAATTTTTATAAATAGACGATATGTGGCAATTGTAGTTATTTTAGTTGTGGCTTTAATGCTTTTAAACTGTGCACCTGGTAACGAACGCTGGGACCAGGACATTAACTATGGTGATAAAGCTGGATTCTGGGTAGGGATATGGCATGGATTAATAATTGTAATTACGTTTATTGTCAGTTTGTTTACCAAGGAAGTTGGAATATACGAGATTAACAACACTGGTTGGCCTTACAATTTGGGTTTCTTAATCGGGCTACTCTTTTCAGTTGGTGGCGGCATTCGTATTGGAACAAGGAGACGGAGAATCAGAAGATATGAATGGGACGAGATTGGTGATAGGGTTGAAGAAAGGGTGCGCAAAGGAATTAAGGCTTGGTTAGAGGAAACTAAAAAAGAAGGGAAGGAAAAGGAGTGGGAAGAGATTGCTCGCAAGATCGAGGAGAAGATTAAAAAGGCCCTAAAAGAATGGGTCGATAAGAAATAATAAGTTATTAAGTTATTTTAATAAAGGGACAGGCTACTTTTTTTAAAAAGTAGCCTGTCCCTTTTAAGTTCTATATCCTGTTTGTCACTTCCCAGAGATTTCATGTTTTTTGTTTGACAAAATGGATTATCTATGTTAATTCTACTTTTTAACTCTGGAGAAGATTGCAATTACTTCAACAGAGTTTCCGCTACTGTGAGTATATCTAATGCAACATAAGTGAACATTACTTTATCCTGAAGAAAGAGCTGTCAAAGAAGATAGAATTCGATAATCAGTTGATGGAAAAGGAAATTATTTCAATTATAGAAGACATGAGAAGCAAGACAAGTTATAACTTTCAGGATAAAATCCTTCTGAAGTTTATAAATCTTTATTCAAAATATAATAAGAAAGGAGGTGATACTGAAAAGTTAGTGTTATCAAAAATAGGGGATGGGTTGTGGAAAAAGATTAGCGATAATTTGAGTTCATTCACGCTTTAGAAAAGGAGGTATTGAAAAATGGTATCTGATTATAACAAGATTTTAAGGGGGAGTATGAATAAAGTGAAGATGAGGTTGTTCGTTTTAGGAATAATATGTTGTTGGGTTGTTGTACTGGTAGCCAGCGTTTTTGCTGGTGGCTATGAATGGGGTGGACTTGGTCCAAGGGCTTGTGGAATGGGTGGAGCATTTATTGGAGTTGCTAATGATTGGACTGCACCCTATTGGAATCCTGCTGGTTTGACCCAGACAAAGGGAGTTGGAGTTGGAATAGAGTTATTGCTACCTAACTATAAAGCCAAAGATGGCAATTCTATAGCAAATCTTGATCCTTCTGATATGAGTATTAATCAAGGAGATATTTTTACGCGTAGCTACCCGGTTGAGCCTACAAGATTTGAGAAAACTGAAGTCTCCGAAAGTTTTTATCAACCCTGTGTGGGAGGATTTTTTGATCTTAAAGGCATTAAGATTGGCACAGGCTTTTATATTCCAGTAGGAAACTGGTTTGATTGGGAAGATTCAATCCATGTTGACGCAACCAATGCTGAAATAGAAGCCTCTTACTTTGCGAGTATGTGGCTTATGGTAGGCAACATTTCTCTGGCAAAAGAAATAATTCCTGATTTCTCAATAGGCGGTGGATTGAATATATTATATTTGAAGAGTAAATATGATGTGAAAAAATCTTATTTAACCACCGATACACTAATTATGCCTTCCTATGATTTCCTTCACAAAGTGGAAGGGAGTGGAAGAGGCTTTGAAGGAGTATTCGGAGTGATGTATAAACCTATATCTGTCCTAAGTGCAGGAGTGGTTTATCGTACAGGAAGTAAAATCAGCTTGGATGGTTCAGCAGAGTATAGTCATACTTTGGCACCACCAGCCGAGTCAAGCGACTATACCCAGGAATTTTATCACCCAGCCACTTACGGTATTGGTTTGGCTTGTAGACCTATAGCCAAACTTCTTGTTGCTTTTGATTGGGAAGGGACAAACTGGTCTACATGGAAAACTGTTATGGATTTTGAGACTGAAGGTGTCGTTCTCACGGATAAAGATATAGTTTGGGATTGGAAAGACTGTAACCGCTATCGTTTTGGTGGGGAGTATAATCTCACGGAAGAGTTAGCATTAAGAGGAGGCTTCTACTATGACGAGTCTCCTGTTCCTGATGAACAAGTCAGCTTTACGAATAATGCTGATGTGGACAGAATGGCTATAACTCTTGGTGCAGGTTATGAATGGAAAAAGTTCATAATTGACTTCCTCTATGATAGTCAATGGGGAGATCGCGAAGTAGATAATATAAAGTATAGCCAAAAAATTAAGGCATTTACTTTAGCACTTTCCTATCAATTGTAATGGGAGATAGAGGGAAGATAGAGGGGTCAGGTCT
>SOIS01000259.1 GCA_004375965.1 Candidatus Cloacimonadota bacterium
CATGGGTTCATGGCGGCAACAAGCATAAATCTGGATGGAAATGTGAGTGCTATTGCAGCACGTGAAATTGTTACCTGGCCATCCTCAAGAGGCTGTCGCATTACCTCAAGCACATGTCTGTTAAACTCAGGGAGTTCATCAAGAAAGAGAACTCCATTATGGGAAAGACTCACCTCGCCAGGTCTCGGTGGTCTTCCTCCTCCTATGAGCCCAGCATCCGATATGGTATGATGGGGTGACCTGAATGGTCTTATCCCTATAAGTGCAGCGTCAGGAGGCATAAAACCACAAACACTGTGTATCTTTGTCGTCTCAAGTGCCTCTTCAATGCTGAGCCTTGGAAGAATAGTCGGTAACCTTTTCGCAAGCATTGTTTTTCCAGAACCAGGTGAACCTATCATTAGAACGTTATGACCGCCTGCTGCAGTGACCTCAAGTGCCCTCTTTCCATGTGCCTGTCCTTTTACTTCCTGAAAATCCTTTTCATAGAGAGAAACCTTATCAAATATTTCATTCACATCAACGGTATATCGTTCAATATTAATTTCCTTATTCAGGTAACGAACCGCTTCACTGATATTTCTTATGGGTATAACTTCAATTCCTTCCACAATTGCCGCTTCTGCTGCATTCCCCTCTGGAACAAGAAGTCTTCTTAAACCATTCTCCTTCACTGCAACTGAAATAGGAAGCACACCTTTTACAGATCTTAATGTGCCAAGAAGAGAGAGTTCCCCAAGAACAGCAGTATCTGCAAGTTGTTGAGGATTAATCTGTCCTGTTGATGCAAGAATTCCTACTGCAATAGGTAGGTCAAATGCAGAACCTTCCTTTTGGACATCAGCAGGAGCGAGATTTATTGTAATCCTCCGTGGCGGGAAGGAGTATCCCATATTCTTCACTACGGTTTCTACCCTTTCTCTTGATTCCTTTACTGCACCTTTTGGGAGCCCAACGATACTGAAACTTGGAATTCCTCTTGAGACATCCGTCTCCACATCAACAATATAGGCATCTATGCCAAGCACAGCAGAAGACCTTACCCTTGAAATCATACAACAACCTTCCTTTCTTGATATGAAAGTGTTGACCACAGAGGCTTAGGTTTTATTCTCATCAGGGATTCTAAGAGATAGGGCGATTGATAAACCCGAAATTGAGAAATTAGAAATGTCGTGTTTCTTGTGGTGGTTAGTTTTGCATTGCATAATAATGGCGGAATTATATATATAATGCTTGAAAATGTCAAGGAGAAACTAATTTATTTTTTAATATTGAACATTAGTTACTACTTTTATTGTGATAATCCTTCATTTGGATTTTTCTTGACATTATAAAAACATGAGATATAATTGCACTAAAATGATGTGGTAAAATCTAAATGGACCTCCGATTTAGTACTTGAAGGGGAAATATTGTATAATAAAAAATGGAAATATGAACTTTATGAAAGGAATATTTTTTATAGTTTCTTTTTTGTGGATTGTTGCAGTATGCTTTGCCATGAATTTTAAGCAACCTGGAGAAAAGGAAAGACTTAAAGCTATAGGTCTGTTGAGTAAACTATCAGAAACACTCAAAAGAGCATTTAGAGCGGATTCAGATTTTGAGCCAGTACCCATTCCAGCTTCCGGGGACTGGCTTTACGAGCATCCAGAAAGCGGACAGACTTTTATAGATTTCGTAAACTCTAACCCGAACAAGCCCGATAAGAAGCGGAAAAGAATTTACCTGCAGCCTTTAGGGGATTTTCCGAGAGAAAGAAGCCCATCTTTAGAAAAATTGAAGGATTATGCTAGTGCCTATTTCTCTCTGGAAGTGGAGATTCTTCCTCCTCTGGACATTAAAGAGTCTATGTTAACAACACGGATCAATCCTTACACAGGAACACGGCAGATTTTAACAACGGACATATTAAATCTTCTTATAAAGAGTTTACCAGAACGCGCGTACTGTCTAATGGCGATTACAATGGAAGATCTTTATCCTCATCCTTCGTGGAATTTTGTTTTCGGTCAGGCTTCGCTTGCCGGAAGAGTAGGTGTCTACAGTTTTGCCCGCTATGACCCAGTCTTTTATGGAGAAGAGAGGGGGAAAAATTATAAAAAAATAATGTTGTGGCGAAGTTGCAAAGTACTCGTCCACGAGATTGGGCACATGTTCGGTATTGAGCATTGTATATTCTATAGTTGTGTAATGAACGGATCCAATCACCTGAAAGAGAGCGATGCCCGACCTCATCATCTCTGTCCTGTGGACTTAAGGAAGCTCCATTACAGTGTCGGATTTGATGTAATCCAACGATATAGAGAACTTCAAGGTTTTTATGAGGAATGCGGTTTTGGAGAGGAGGAGGAATGGGTAAGAAGGAGGCTTAAGAATTTGTATACAGATTGAAATCTGCCATTGGTATTTCTACCATAAGCAATTTGCTATTAACAACAAACAACGCAATTATGAGATTGCTTCGCATGAGTCAAGCAAGAAGAAGAACTCGCAATGACACCTTGCGCAGAGTGAAGCCTGCGGCTACATTTATTTCATCTATTTTACAAGAATGAGGGAGATTGCGAGGATGAGGAAAATTACTGCAGTTACTAACTTCAAGAGGAATGTTCTCTTTCTCATAAATGCGTAAAGTTGCTCGCTTGAAGTGCCGATTATAAAGAGCACAAAGAGTAAAAAGAGCGGAACGATAAAGGCAAGATTGTATAAAATGAGGAACAGTAGTGCTTTTAGCTTCAAGGAAGATATCCCGGATACAAAAAATATCGTTGGGATATAAACCTGACCCGTACAGGAGAATTCAAGGAATGATATCACCAAACCAGAGATAAAAGCAACTACGATATAGTTTCTAAGTTTTGATTCTTTCACAATTATCTTTTCAATTCTTTTCTTTACAACACTGGGTAATCGTAATATAGACTTCTCCGGTCTTCCTCTGGCGAGCATACGTGCGTCATTCAGACTAATGACTGCGAGAACAAATGCCAATCCAGCTATTGCATAGTATAAAATGCGTCGTATAGGAGACAAAAATCCCAGACCAATGATTCTGTAGAGAAAAAGCCCTATAAAGAGATAGACGAGAAAGACAACGACAACAAAGGTTATTCCGGTAACCAAAATTTCTCTTCTTGTTCTTCCAATAATTGTCATAAAAGAGAGGAAGAAGACAATGGTAGCAAATGCACAGGGGTTCACTCCGTCAACTAAGCCTGCAAAAAGAACAACGAGGGCTCCAAATTTCTTGAACCGTTCAGCAATTCCTTCATTCACTAAATCTTCATATTCTTTACCCTTATCCCATGGAGGCAAGAACATTCTATTTTTATTTTCTGATATTATCTTCTCTAAATTCTTCTCTGTGATTCCATCTCTTATAAGAAAGGTATCACAGATAAAAATTGTGGGTATGACAAGTCTCTCTTTATCAGGCACTTTGGATGCAATGGAGATAGCTTCCTGCTCTTTTTGATCGTCCCTGTTTAGTGCATCGTATATTTTAATAACAATATAAGGGTACTTTTTTTTAAGGTAATGAAGCATCTTTTCAGACCTGTCGCACCTTTCGCAGGCTGCTTTTGTGAAGAATGCAATATAGATTTTCTCCCTGAACTGTCCTTCTTGTGATACAACGATAATTCCTTCTTCCCAACTTGGTTTCTCTTCAGGAACGCCTTTTTCAAGAATGGAATCTGGGAGCGAATGCTTATCAACCTCCTTTTTAATTGTTTCTATGTTTGGGATAATTTCATTTCCGAAAAAGAGTCTGTTTCCTGAAACAATTACAGGAAAATCACTGCTTCTTCTTTGATGGATTTCTTCTACCTTTAAGAGTAATTCGTAATTAGGGATATTATTAATATTGAAGTATGCAACATCTTTAACTTCCAAATGCTGAAGAAGGGAGTCGGTAAGGATTGCATAACATTCTTCACAATCAGGTGCGTAGAATACAATAATTTTCGCATGAATCCTACAAACAGTCAGGAGGAAACAAAGAATGATTAACCTGAGAATAAATGTTAATTGTAACTTTTTAATCATACAAAAATGTCTCGTTTGTGAATTATTACCTTCTGTTTTGGCGGGTTTTCGATGTGGGTAACGTCAATATAAAGTTTATATGTGCTCTTATTAGAATGTAATTGACCCTGATAGTCTTTGAGAGTTGTCCAACTGTTCATTAGACAGAACAGCATAATCTATATTTATTCCCTTATATGAGAGACCCAGTCCGGTTGAAATAGCCCCGCAATCAGACCCAATCCTTAGCGCAAAAATATCCTTGAACCAGTACTCCATCCCCCAGTAAAAATCAGCGTTTATACTTTTGTAGGAAAGTTGTGAAGATAACAACCTGTGGTCTCCCCTAATTTCAGTATCCATTGAGAGGTGGATTTGAGATTCTGTTATAAAAAAGAAATTTGCTATAACGGTAACACCTGTTCTTAGTTTTGGATAAATAAATTCTTTTTTACCAGTATTCCAGAGGAGGAACGAACCAGTAATGTCCTTTAGATTCAATCCCAACCTTATCCTTTGCATCGGAATATATACTAAACCAAAATCTGTTCCAAGCCCGTTTGCGGAGAATTCAGCAAAAGATTTTCTTAAGTACTTAACATTAAATCCTAAAAAAAGATTATCTCTCTTCTTTATAGCGACATTCAGGAAAACGGCAATTTCGCTGTCATTGAATTGAGTAATTTTGGAATAATCAATCTCATCAGCATCAGGCAAACCATCATTATCTGTATCTTCCCATGCGTTCCTTGTGTCGAAAATATCGGGAATATTGAGGTACAGGATGCCAATAGAGAGTGCTTTCTTTGCGGATTTTCCGGGGAGTATAAACGTTGCACCATCGTATGTCATAAGGTCTTTGAACTGTGTTGAATGCATAAAGAAGATAGTCTTTTTTTCTATCTGAACTGTTCCTGCTGGATTCCAGTAGAATGAGGTTGCATCATCTGCTAATGATGTAAACGCACCACCCATTCCGTAAGACCTTGCACCAAGCCCAAGATTCAGGAATTCTTCTGCATACTTTGCAAGCGGATGAAGAGATTGTGGAATAATTAGAATCAGCAACAAAATAAGTTTTTTAATCATCTTCGTTAAATAAATCCAAGACATCCTTTCTTTATCCCCTTTTTAATGCCTTTATCTATTTCTTCCTTTTTTTCTTCAATGAAATCTCGTATATATGCATGTGCTCTATTCCTAAGAGCAGCAAGTTCATTATCTGTCAATTTTCTAACGTCAGGTATGCCTTCCTTACCAACAAAGTATGTAAATTTATCTCTTAATAGGTAGGTCTGTGCACCTTCAATTAGAGCCTTTGCATATAACTGACCTGAAAGCACATTAAATGAAGTCTCTTGAGTCTCTTTTACTACTACTTCAAAGACCGTTCCCCTTACTGTAGCGGCAGCGGTTGGTGTATACACCTGAAATGATTCTCCCTTCTTCAATTTTTTTATCTTACATAAGAGGCTACCTACCAATGCTTTTATCCTCGTTGTAAACAATCCTTTTTCCTTTTTTATTTCATTTATCATGATAGTAGAGTTCGGTTCGAGGGAGGAAACAGAACCATCCTCATACATAATCTCCAGATATGAATCATCTTCAGTTACAAGACTGTCACCTTTTAAAATCTTCATATTTATTTCTGGATAGACTAACGTTGTATTTCTGAAAATTGAGATATCACCTTTGTAGTAACTAAGGATTACTTTTTGGGTTGCGGAGAATAAAAGTGATTGTGTGATTAATAAGAAGAACAGTAATACTATCGGAGCAAACCTTGTTTTATGCATTCTCTTGACTGTCTTCTTTTTATCCTATATTAACATCCAAGAAGAAGTTTTCTATATATAGAGTAGATGGCTTTTATCTTACCCCAAGTGCTCTGTGTAAACCCGGTAAAAGTATTGCTTTGACCTGGTGTGGGAAATCGTTCAGAGAAATCCAAAGATGGGTTATCCGAATCTTTTCCATCGGGATTTCGAGCGAGGCTCATCCCAAAAGAGACAGCGTGAGCTGCATTAGTGGACCCCATCTCTCCACCGTTTCCAAACCAGACTGCATCAACCTCGTTGTTTGTATTGTTAAAGAGGTGGATATTATCTCCAGTTTCAGAGAAGGTCAATGCATCGCCGTACTCAATTAGGTTTTTTGTAAGTCCCCAGAGGGAAGCCATCACGTCTATATTTGCTGCAAAAACGAGAAAGCTCTTTGAATTGACAACCGTTCCTGCCGGAATTAGAAATGCATTACTAAGGTTTTTTGATGTACTTATCTTCCACCCACTGATGTCGATATCACTACTCGTACTGTTGTATATCTCGAGCCACTGTGCATCGTTACTGCTGGTTCTCGTTGTATAATAGACTTCATTTATGGTAATATCTTCACCAGAAAGGCAGGATAGAAAGGCTATCAAACAAAGAGAAACTAACAAATAATTTCTCATAAACCTCCTTTCAGATCTTCTAAGTAATAATATAGAAAAACGTTAATTTTGTCAAGTCTTTTTTTGAGATTTCTTTCTAGCCCCTAATCCTCAATTCCTAATTCTTAATTATATGAGGTCAGTTCTTGAGTATACTTTACCTTCGTAAGGTAAAACCTTAAATGTTATTCTTCCTTCCTTCTCAAATCGGGTGAGGATTCTATTCAGATAGAAGGGGGGCAAAGGAGAAAGTAAGTAGAGATGAAAGTAAGGGACATCCTTTGTTATCTTTGATAGAATGAAATCCTCTAACGGAAGGGGTTTCTTTAATGGCAATCTTTTTGCCTTTTTGAGATATACCTTGAATGCATCCCCCTTTGAAAGGACATTTGAGATGATTCTTAAAAGGGATGGAGGGTCTCTATCGAGTTCTATGAACGTAAGCAAAAAGTCTGACTGTGTCTGTTTCTTCTTAAGCATCTTTTGTATTATTTCCAAATCATCAAGGGAAGCGCCAAAAGCCTCCAATCCTTCTTGAGCAATAAAGAAAATTTCTGAAAAGATTTCTGTAACGGGTTTTTCTTCACCGTTCCAGTGGAAAATCGCCTGCAAACCATCCTTTGCAGCTCTAAATCGATTGATTGATTGCCACTTAATTATATCCTTCTCTTCTTTCATGGATTTTGCTCTCTTCCCGACTCCGTAGAATAGACCAGCAAGTAAGACAACGTACTCCTCCATTAAATTAATATCCGATGCGGAATCAAGGCACCGTATCTCTATGGTCGGTTTTCGTGGAAGTCTTACCTGGACATCCTCTCCCCATCCTCCTCTTGCAAATCGGGGAATCCTCATTTCATTAGGGAACGAACACCACTCTGCATTGTAGATAATCCTGTAACTCTTGAATTCTCCCATGTCAAATCTTGAAAAAGGACTGTTACACGCGAGCGCAACAAAGCAGGGGACATATTTTATCATCGCATTAGCAATACGAGTTGCATCAGTAAAATCTGCAATTGTTCCAATATGGATGTGTGAACCTATGGGCATCTGTTCTGTTGGTCTTGCACCAATGGGGAGGATTATAAAACCCTTTCTTTTGGAAATCTTTCTTGCACAATCAATAAGCATCCTGTTTTTCTCTTTGAATTCGTGCCAGTCAGTGATGATTTCCATACGAACCTCCAGGAGGTCAATATCCATTCCAGCCCGAGTCCAAGGAATTTTCCTTCTTATCTCATTTGCAATTTTTTTAATCTCAGTCTCACCAGCAGATTCAGTTGTATCTTTCAGAACAGCCATCTCCCAGTCATATCCCACTGTAAGAGGATGAAAAGGATTTTTCTTACTCAAGTCTCAACCTCACTCTCAGATCTTTTCCCTTTAATGTTCCTGAAACTTCCTTGCTATCCTTGTTCTCTACAGTCGTGAAATAGAAGAAGCTTCCAGGTATACCTGGCTTATCAAATTTTTTCATCTCACATATCTCTATATCTCCCCCCCTACTGATTGCAATGGACTGGTTTTTCTTTTTTCTTTTCGTGTAATAAATAAAAGAGAGAGGGACATAGTCTCCTTTAATCTTTCCTCTTGAAGCGAATAATATCTCTTTTTTTCTAAAAGAAAATCTATTGGCGGTTGCAAATAATGTCTTATACTCCTTTCCTTTTTTGGCTTCTATCTTGTTCTCTTTATAAAAGATATATAATCGTGGTGTCCTCTTTTTATCACCTGTCCAGACGAAATCAATGTCGTCTCTGTTGAAGAATAGTAAGAGAACATCATCGGAGCCTTCTCTCTCGAGAATAATTAAGCCAGGGTCAGGTGAAAAGTGGAGATGCGTCCAATCCCACCAAATATCACCATCCCATCCTCTCTTAAATAATGGTTTATTGAATCTGACATAGTTTAATTCGTCTTTTGTTGGTATCCAATAGAGGTTGTTATAATCAGGGATTCCTCCCATTGCAAAGAAGATGCGCTGCGTAAGTTTTATACTCTTCTTCTTTTTTTTCTTACCCTTCTTCTTTTTCCCTTTCTCTTTTTCTGGTTTAAAGGTAAAATTGATTGTTTCAAGCAACCCTGGAAATTCCTTGTAGAACATAAAACGTTTTCTTACAACCAGTTCCCTTTCTTTTTTCATCTTGTAGTAAAAAGAGATTACATTCTTCTCTTTGCACCTTTCACTTTTGAAAAATCCATTCCATAATTCATCAGGCTTTCCCTGTTGTGATAGGGTCTCTTCAATTCCTCCAAGTTCAATGTAACCTTTGTCCTGGAAAAATGAACCGCCATAAAGTTCATTGTTCTCTGTTCCTTTGTTCCAGAGTTGCCATAAACGTGCCCCGTAATGTGGAGAAATAACCGCTTTTATAAAAGGATTATTGAAAACGATCTCATAATATCCGTCTCCATCTATATCCTTCTTAATAAAATCCTTCCATTTCCTTTCCTCTACACCTTTCCCAAGAGCCTCAATACATCTTCTGGATTCATCCTGATTTAAAATAATATAGTCCCCTTTTTTTATAGTCCAATCTCTTAAGAATGTTCGTTCGATTGTGAAGGTTTTACCCCTTATACCACCGGGTAT
Organism: Candidatus Cloacimonadota bacterium; assembly: GCA_004375965.1. Taxonomy (GTDB): domain Bacteria; phylum Hydrothermota; class E44-bin80; order E44-bin80; family E44-bin80; genus SOIS01. The sequence goes on from SOIS01000259.1 coordinate 9,063, forward strand.
CCTGTAAGATTTTCGAGCAGGTCCCTTTATTCTAACCTTTATTGAAAGGGTTTCGCATTCAAAATTCTTAATTTTGCGAACTCCCTTTTTTCTTTTTCTTCTTACCACCTCTGCCAGAAGCCGTACCAAAAAACCTCCTCATTTTTTATATTTTCTGGCAACATAGAAAATTATACATTTAATCACAGAAAGATAGAGAGTTTGTTTTATTGTCAACAGGGATATTATGAGATTAAAAGGAATTTTTTCTCTGTACTCTCTGCGGTTCCCCAGTTAGATAATTTCATATCTAACAGTCTGAGTCTTTTTTATTGTATAGTAAAATTTCAAGGGGTGCATAATACTATAAATTCTTTTCTTTGTCAAATCTTTTTATCAAAAAAAGACGACAGACCTGAGGGGGTTTCTTTTTTCTTGACGAATTACTTCCTTTATGTTATATTTTATATATGGATAAAATTCTCTTGAAAGATATGGTTTTTTATGGTCACCATGGTTTTAATTCAGCAGAAAAGGAACTCGGTCAGCACTGGGAGGTTGATGTTGAGATAGAAGGTGACCTATCATTTCCCGCACAAACGGATAGTTTAAAAGATACGATAGACTATACTAAGGTTTACAGAAAGGTAAAGGATGTAATTGAAAATGAGAATTTTTCTTTGCTTGAGTCGATCGCAGAGAGGATTGCAGATAAATTACTCGATTCTTTTACGGCTTATGAAGTTGTAGTCAGGGTAAAAAAACAACATCCACCACTTGGTGGACCTATCAAGTATGCTTGTGTTGAAATCAGGCGAAAAAGACAGTAGAAAAATAGTCTATATCGGCCTAGGTGCAAATCGTGGCGAAAGAAGGAAAAATATAGAGAAATCGCTGGAATTTCTGAATAAAACAGAGAAGATAGATGTAATTTCGGTTTCACCTTTCTATGACACTGAACCTTATGGATATAAAGAGCAACCCCGTTTCCTTAATGGCGTCGCTAAAATGTTAACTTCACTAAAACCTGCTTCGCTATTAAAAGAATTGAAGAAAATTGAAAAAGAGATGGGGCGAAGGAAGGGGAGGAAGTGGGGTTCGAGGATTATAGACCTTGATATTCTATTTTATAATAGCATTATTTTCAATGATAAAGAACTTATCATTCCACATCCAGAATTACACAATCGGTGGTTTGTCCTTAAACCCATGGTTGACATAGATCCAAACTTTGAACATCCTGTTCTTAAAAAAACCGTTTGTCAACTTCTCGAGGAATTAAATGGAAAAATTTAAGTATCTCGTAGTTGAAGGAATTATAGGAGTAGGAAAAACATCACTTGCAGAAATGCTCACAAAGAGATTGAATGCAAAACGTGTCCTTGAGGTTATAGAAGAAAACCCATTTCTCGCAGATTTCTATAAAGATATGGATGCTTATGCATTCCAGACACAAATCTTCTTCTTACTTTCAAGACACAAACAACAGATTGAATTGAAGCAGATGGAGCTCTTTTCTACCAATCTTTTAAGTGATTATATGTTTGAAAAGGATAAGATTTTTGCAAATCTCACATTGAATGAGACTGAAATATCCCTTTACAACAAAATATTTGATATTCTGAAAAAGGATATTCTTAAACCATCCCTTATAATTTATCTTCAAGTGGATCCTGCAAGAGCATTATCAAGGATTAAAAAGAGAGCAAGACCTTTTGAAAAGAATATTACCCTGGATTACCTCAAGGCACTGAATGAAGCATATAACCAGTTCTTTTTCCATTATGAGAGTTCTCCTCTTTTAATAATCAATGTTAACGAAATAGATTTTATAAACAACGAGGAGGATTTTCATACAATACTGAGAGAGATAGAAAAAGAAGAAAAGGGAATGAGGGTATTCCTTCCAAAATCCTCTAAACTATTAAAATAGTATGAGGACCATCACTCAAATTAAAAGGATGCAAAAAATCTCCGATGAATTGAGGAGGGAGAAGAAGACTATAGGTTTTGTTCCAACAATGGGATATATTCACGAAGGGCATCTATCTCTAATTGATGTTTCAAACAGGAATTCAGATATAACTGTTGCAAGCATATTTGTAAATCCGACACAGTTCGGAGCAGGGGAGGATTATAGAGAGTATCCGCGGGATATTGAAATGGATAAAATGTTGCTTAAGAAAAGGAGGTGTTCCTTCCTTTTTTATCCTGATGTGGATGCTATGTACAGTAAGTATTTCAAAACAGAAGTTTATGTGAAAGATTTAAGCCGATTTCTCTGTGGTATAAGGAGGAAGACACATTTCAAGGGTGTTACTACCGTCGTTGCAAAGCTTTTTAACATAGTAAAGCCTGATATTGCGGTTTTTGGACAGAAAGATGCGCAGCAGGCAATAATTATCAAGAGAATGGTCGAAGATTTAAACTATAATACCAAGGTAATAATCGCACCGATTATAAGAGAGAAAGATGGACTCGCTATGAGTTCAAGAAATGTATATCTTGCAAAAGGGGAGAGGAAGGATGCAACAGTAATTTATAACTCCTTAAAGGAAACAGAGCATATGATAGAAAATGGTGTGAGAAATGTATCAATAATTGTGAGAAGAATTCGGGAAATGATTTCCTCAAAAAAGAGTGCACGAATAGATTATATAAAAGCAGTGGAAACAAAGGATCTAAAACCTGTTAATGAAATCAAAGGAGAGGTTCTTATAGCAGTTGCCTGTTATTTCGGGAAGGCAAGGTTTATAGATAACATTATTGTGAAGGTATAATAATGCAACAATTCGCTTGCGTAATCCTGGCTGCTGGAAAAGGGAAAAGAATGAAATCACAGAATACCAAGGTACTACACTCTCTTTGTGGAAAACCTATGCTATTTTATGTACTCAAACTCTCAAAGAAAATAAAAACCTGTAAAACAGTTCTTGTAGTTGGAAAACAAAGAGAGACGGTAATGGATAAATTCAAGGAATGGAACGTGTCATTCGTACATCAAGATAGAACTCTTGGGACGGGCGATGCTGTCCTCAGAACAAAAGAGATACTGAAGAGTGTACATGCAGATGTTATAGTCCTTGCAGGTGATACACCTCTCTTAAAAGAAAAGACAATTGAAAAAATGATGAAGTTACATTCAAGTAATCATTCCGATATAACACTTCTATCAACATTTCTTGAGGAACCTGAAGGATACGGCAGAATCTTAAGGAAAGGGAATAAGGTAGTGGGAATTGTAGAAGAGAAGGATGCAACGGAAAAGGAAAGATCTATTAAGGAAATTAATGCGGGTGTATATATTTTTAACAAGGATAAACTTTTTCACTACTTAAAAGAGATCAAGCCAGATAATATTCAGAAAGAGTATTATCTGACAGATGTTGTTCGATTGATTCAGAAAGAATATGGGGATATTCAAGTTGTAAAAACAGACGATTGGAAGGAGACAATAGGCATAAACGACAGATGGACACTCTCTCAGGTTTCAAAGATTATAGAAGAGAGAATAATAAAAGAATTAATGAAAGATGGGGTAACCTTTGTTTCCCCGGATGCCACCTCAATTGACTACGGAGTAAAGATTGGAAAGGATACCGTTATAAAACCATTTGTCCTAATCACTGGAGAAACTGTCATAGGTGAAAACTGCACTATCTATTCACATTCATCTATTCATAATGCAATCATAGGAAAAAATGTTGAAATTAATGAAAACTGCTTGATTAGCAGAGCACATATAACTGACAACACAATAATTCCAGCTTACTCTATCATCAGGGATGAGAAAAAGAAAAAGTAATAATCTTTTTGCAAGGATTACTATCCTCATTCTCACATTCTTTGTCCTTTTCGTGGTAACCTCTATGGTTTTCCGATTTTCAAAAAAAACAAGGAGGGTCCCAGGTGAAGTCAGTACTATGTATACGAGGATAGAAGTCCTCAATGGTTGCGGAGTAGATAATTTGGCATATAAGGTTTCTCTGTTCTTAAGAGAGAAAGGATTTGATGTCGTCGAAATTTCAGATGTGAAGGAACCGAATGTGGAAAGGACAATTGTCATTGAAAGGGTTGATAAAAATATGAAGAATGCAAAAGTTCTGGGGAAGATAATAAAGTGTTCTAATATCACAGCAATGATTGATTCTACTCTATTCTTGGAGGTCACTCTTTTACTCGGGAAGGATTACAAAAAGTACTTTGTAAAAAAGGTTTTAGAAAGAAAAATATATTAGGAGGGATATTGGATAAATTAGAAAATTCAAGGAACTTGGTAAAATTTATTGCGAAGAGTGCACTTGATAAAAAGGGAGGTAACATTGTCACACTCGATTTAAGAAAGATTTCTACGATGGTGGATTACTTTATAATAATAACGGGAACAAGTGATAAACACGCAAAGGCTATTGCAGATGATATTGATATTAAACTTGGGAAAGAGGGCATAAGGAAATGGCACATTGAAGGCTATTCTTATGGACATTGGATTCTACTTGACTATGTGGATGTTGTCGTTCACATATTCCTTGAGGAAGAGAGACTTTATTACAATATCGAGTCACTCTGGGGAGATGCGCTAATAGAAAGGATAGAGGAAGAAAATGTTAAATCTTAAAGAAGAAATAAAACATATAGTGAGAAATATTCTTCTCGATAAATTTGGTATAGAGGTAAATCCTACTATTGAGGTTTCACCGAAGCCTGAGTTCGGAGATTTTTCATCAAATTTATCTTCCCTTTTACCTGGGGAGTGTAAATTATCATTCGACGAGTTTGCAAATACTATTTTGTCTGACCTTATTGAGAGAAAAGAGATATTTAAGAAGGTTTTAAGAAAAGATAGTTTTATAAACTTTTTCTTAAATGATGTGTTTCTATTCAGACAATTAAAGGATGTAATAAAAGAAGGGAAAAAGTACGGAAGTAGTAAGAAGGGTAAGGGGATAAAAGTTCTTGTCGAATTTGTGAGTGCCAATCCTACTGGTCCTCTTAATATTGTGAGTGCAAGAGCGGCTGCAGTAGGTGATGTACTGGTTAAACTGCTTAATTTTTCAGGTTACAAAGCTGATGCTGAATACTATATTAACGATGCAGGCAGGCAGATAGAGATGCTCGGTATCTCAGCTGAAAAGAGGTTTGAAGAGCTCCATGGTGAGGAGATTGAAATTCCTGAAGATGGATACAAAGGTGATTATATAAAGGACTGTATAAGTAAGTTTGTTGATGATGAGAAAGTAAATAGTATGGATGAGGAAGCGAGAATTGACTTCTTTAAGGAATATGTTAAGGATGAGATCGTAAGACAGCAGAGGTCTTCACTCGAAAGGTTTGGAGTCAGGTTCAAAAAGTGGATAAGTGAAAAAGCAATCCTTGAGAAGTTCTCCATTCAGGATGTTGTTGATTATCTCAGGAGTAGGGGAGATGTATATGAAAAGGACGGGGCAGTCTGGTTCTCTACAGCGAAATACGGGGATGATAAAGACAGAGTTCTTATCAAGCAGGATGGAACCCATACCTATGTTGTATCTGATGCAAGCTATCACAAGGATAAATTCGAACGGGGGTACAAACATCTGATAGATGTATGGGGTCCTGATCATCATGGGCATGTGATGAGGGTAAAGGCAGCGGTTGTGGCATTTGGAAATAATCCACAGAATCTTGAGATTATAATTGTCCAGCAGGTTGTGCTTGTTTCTCGTGGAAAGAAAGAGAAGATGTCAAAACGGGCAGGAAGATTTATCACTCTCGATAGTCTACTTGATACTGTCGATAGGGATGCTGTTCGCTTCTTTTTTCTTATGAGAAGGATAAATGCACACCTTGATTTTGATGTTGAACTTGCAAAAACACTCTCTCTTGAAAATCCTGTCTACTATACTCAATACTGCCATGCGAGAACTGTCAATATCTTCAATTTTGCACAGGAGAAGCGAATTAATTTAACTGATGAACCCAACCTTTCTTTGCTTACTGAACCTCAGGAAAGGGAGATTGCAAAATTTATTCTTCTTTTCCCTGAAGTTGTTAAATTGGCATCTGAGAGAAGGGATGTTCACAGGATTCCTTACTACCTGCTTGAACTCTCGAAGATTTTTCATTCATACTATCAGAAGGTTCGGATTGTAACCGATGATGTACCCATGACGTTAGCAAGACTCTTCCTTGTTAAGGCAGTGCAGCAGGTTATTAAGAATGGGCTTACTCTTATTGGTGTGAGTGCCCCGGAGAAGATGTAAAAAAATGAAAATAAATGACAAGAAAGAAAGGAGTTATTATGGAAATTAAAACTGTAGATGTAGAAAATCCTCAGGGTTTGAATGTAGTACTTGGTCAATCCCATTTTATCAAAACAGTTGAGGATGTATATGAAGCACTCGTCAGTACTGTGCCCGGTATAAAATTTGGTTTTGCATTCTGTGAATCTTCAGACAGGCGTCTTGTCCGATTCACAGGAACAGATGATGAGTTGATTGAACTATCAAAGAAGAATGCATTGAATATTAGTGCTGGACATTCTTTTATACTTTTCTTAAAGGATGTCTACCCAATAAATATTCTAAAAACACTCAGGACAGTACCTGAAATTGTAGGGTTCTATTGTGCAACTGCTAACCAGGTAAAGGTTATTGTTGCAGAGGATGGAGAACAGAGGGGTATCCTTGGTGTTCTGGATGGGATGAAACCCGTAGGGATGGAAGACGAGGAAGCGATAAAGGAGAGAAAAGATTTCTTAAGAAAAATTGGATACAAGCTGTAGTGGTAATTATAGTCCGAACTTGATTATATGGCAGGTCAATGTATCATTTACGCCATCAATAGTTCTTATTTTATTAATAATAACTGTGCCAAGAGTGGATACATCTGGTGATTCAACAATTGCTATCATATCGTGTGGTCCAGTTACAGCATCGACTTGTACAACAGAGGACAATTTTTTTAACTCATTGTATACACTATGTGCCTTACTCGGTTCTACCTTTATTAATACATAGGAACTTGCTGGCATAGTACCTCCTTTTAGAATTTAATCTTACAAACATTCAAAACATTACAATTATAAATTATAACCCATAAGTTTTTTATTGTCAAATATTTTATTTATCATTGTTGCTCTAACGTTAACAGTATGTATATAGCTGCTGACCAGCCAAATTCCTTTATTGCACCATATTTGTCCTTTCTCGGCATAAGTCTGGGCGATACTTTACTAAATGGGTCATAGAACTCAAAAATGGTACCTTCTTTTCGATACCATTTTTCGACCTCTCTAAGTGTCTTTTTTCTTATCTTATCTGCTAAATCTGAAACACCATATTTTTTTAAACCTTCTATGATAAAATAGTTGTAGTTTAACCAAACAGGTCCTCTCCACATATTATTGTCAAATGTGGGTGAGTCAATTGCTTCACTTGGGACAGGGAAAGGTGTATTGAATTCGTTAGGATTTTTCAGGTGGCGAACAAGGAATTCAACCTGGTGATTATTTGCACTACCAGAGAAAAGTGGAAGAAAACCGCAAGCAGTTTTGAAGAATGAGAATCCTCCATTGAAATATCTATCAAAGAAGAATCCCTTCTTCCTGTTCCATAAATATTGCTCTATTTTTCTACTGACTTTATTTGCTTTCTTTCTCAAGTTTTCATCTGCGCTGGCTATTTCCTTCCCTATTTTATAAAGACATAGCAAGTCATTGACGAGTATAGAGGAAAAATCAATTGCATCAAAGGTGCATCCATTATTAAACCGTGAAGAATTATCCATGCCTGATTCGTCGCTTCTTTTCCATTCTAAAAGCATGTTTCTATTCTTATCTCTATTTCTTAGACACCATAGGAGATATGCCCTTAGTTTTGGATAACAGTTGGTAAGGAATTTTTTGTTTCCCGTATGTTGATAAATCTTATATACTGCCCAGGATAAAAGTGGTGGCTGTGTGATGGTTGAAAAATTCCCGTCCGGTCGTCCAATGTGGGGAATAAAACCATTCTCCCTTTGTGTATTAAGAACAGATAGAATTGAATCCTCTGCAAGTTTATTATCAATGAATACGCAGCCAAGTGCATGGAAACACGAATCCCACAACCAGAGATGTCTATGCGGCCACCTATCAGGTGTAGTCCACCTCTGTTTGAAAACACCTTGAGGTGATTCAACGTTTGCTTTAAGAATACTCATTGCCTTTGCAAGGGTTCTCTTTCTATAGTCTGTCATTCTTTCTGTATAAAATGTTTCTCTTTTTTTCTTTAAATTGGATAACTGTATTACTTTTCTTTTTTTTCTCCTTGAAGAGATTAGTATATCTAACGGTTTACCTTTGCGGGGTAAATTAGATATTACAAGATAGCGGACTTCCTTATCTCCATTCCAACTGCAAGCTCTTTTTTCAGTCTCCCTACGCATTACCCTTTCTACCTCTTCTATTGAATCAACAACACTGTAAATTATTGCTTTTTGATTTAGAGTTAAGAATGTTGTATCCTTATCTGTTTTTATCACAAAATCATAGCCATTGAAAAAGAGTTCTTTACAGGCTTCGATCCTTACAACAAGATTAATAATTGAGTTTCTTGTTACAGTCTCTGGTGTAATTCTTATGATGATTTCATTCTTTGAAAGGGGTAAAGCAATGAGTTGAATGTTGAAATTCTTGAATCCGCAATGCAATGAGATAATATCGCCTGCTACAATTTCCGGGGAGAAATAATCATAACAATTTTTCTCTTTTCTTTTTATCATTTCACCAATTTTATTACCGATTCTTAGTGATACCCAATATCTTTTTTCCCTTTCAGTTCTAATGATGAAACCTACCCGTTTCTCAAGAAGTGTTCCTACGAAGGGATATGACCAGTCCGTTTTTCCCTCGAAACCTGAGAATGCAAATAGATTTCCTTCTCCCCAGACATTTGGATAATTACTCATAACACCTCAATATCTATGGAAATCATATGTCAGAAATTTTCTCTTTTGTTGATGTTTCTCAGTAGTGTGATTTGTAGATGGATAGAAACATAATAGTGGTCATCCGTGGAGAATGCCATCGATTACTTCACAGGTCGTAATGGATTAAAGATTATTTTTCGTATATGTTTACCGAGAAGTAATGCCCTTTTGACCGTGAATTCTCCGAATCTATCGTTGATTTTATCTACTGCACTTAAAAGCCTCTCTCTCTTTTCGAAATCCTCAAAGAGGTCAGGTTCATATATACCCTTTACCAGTCTTGAGACACTCACAGCTACAAGCCTTACATCTCTTTCAGGTTCAAGAAATGACCTCATTATTTCAAGTCCACACTTGTATATCTGGTAGCCATCATTAATGTATTGGAGAATAGACCTTCCTTTACTGATAGTAGTAAAATCACTATATCGAATACCAATAGTAACCTTTTTACCTCTCATTTTCACCTTTCTCAGTCTTCTTCCCACTCTTTCAGAAAGCCACAAGAGTATCCGTTTAATTTTCATTAAGTCGCTGATATCTTCGCCAAATGTAATGCTATGTCCCATTGATTTTGCATCCTCGTAATGGAAATAGGGAAGAACAGGAGAAGGATCCTTACCAAGTCCCATGAGATGAAGTTTTCTTCCTATGATACCGTACCTGTCAGCAAGTATCTCTACATCACATTCTGCAAGGTCTTTCATGGTGGTTATGTTAAATTTTCCAAGGCTTTTTGTAAGTCCAGGACCTATTCCACATAGTTCAGAAACTTCCAGTTTTGCTGATAGGTGAGGAACATCTTCTTCCATTATTCTTGCAAATCCGTCCGGTTTATCCAGGCTACTAGCAAGTTTTGCAAGGAGCTTGTTTGGTCCCATACCAACAGAACAGGTTACTCCAAATTCCCTCTTGATATCCTCCTTTATTTTAGTAATAATGTTGTCCACAGAGCTAAAGAGTCTCAAAGAACCCGTAACATCAAGATATGCTTCATCAACAGAGAATACCTCAACAAGTGGAGTATATTTAAAGAAGATATTCATAATTTTCTTCGATACAAATTCATATTTAGAGGGATCAACAGGAACTAAAATTGCATGGGGACATAGTTTTAATGCTTCCCTGAGAGGTATTCCTGATTTGACCCCATATGGTCTTGCCTCGTATGATGAAGTTGAAACAACTCCCCGTAACCCGATACCGGTTCCTACTATAACCGGTTTACCCTTTAATGTGGGATTTGCTTGCTGTTCTACAGAAGCAAAGAAAGCATTCATATCGATGTGTAGAACAATTCTTTTCATCATCCTTAATCACATTTATCGATACCGAGAAGTTTCCAGGTCAAACTTTCAGGATAAAAAACAATATGGAATGTGTTACATCCATCTGTGACTGAAAAATGTCTCAGGAGTTCTCTTCCCTTTCTCTCTTCCCATCGTAGAAGCACCTTTTCTATTTTATACCATCTCTTTTTCCATAACAGATAACGGGGGGTTGCCTTACCCTGTTTGAATAAAATCTCGCAAGCAATCTTTTCATTTATCTCTTCAAGCATTCAAATCTCCAGTAGAATTCTCTCATGTTGTAACGACGATTTGCTCCTCGCCCATTAAATGCCATTCCATTCTTCTACATTCATTTTATTTAACGGGGTTTTGCATCATTCTATAATATGTCACATATTGATTGATGGTAAATTTCTTATTATTTGTAGTTACTTGCTGTCTTTTATCACTATTTAAGTCTTTCGGGTTCGATTAGCCTTTTGTTATTTAATTGATTCTTCATTTTATAATTTTCACTTTTAACTTTTAATTTTTGTCTTGTAGTTTCCCCGTTTCTTAGTTTTTCTACCTACTGCTTACTCTCTTTCAACGGGTAGGTTTTAAATGTTGAAGCAACAGCTTCGAGTTCCTTCAGGTAGAACCATTTTTTCTTTCCTGGTGCAAAAACATGAATGTCAATCATGTAAAATCTTTTCTGAAGTGTATCATTAAAGAAATATGTTCGAAAAGGACCACCCATTACTCTCTCATTATTTTCCCATATTCCCTCGAGTTTATATCCATCCCTTCCGAGAAATTCAACACGCTTCCCTTCAGTCATATTCTTCACTATAACATCATTTTCAAAATAGAGGGCGCCAATACTATCTCTTATCCTGCAGGCATCATTCCAAGAGATACTACCAACCATGTTCTCTTGCCATGCAATAGAGAACAGCCTATAAGGGTATCGCCTTACAAATTTTGCGAATGTCTTTATTGAATCCTCACGCATCCAGTAAAAACCAATAGGAAGGTCTACAGCAAAATTGAACTCATTCTTCAGCTTTTCCTCTTTTTCTTCCTCTCTGCCTCCTGAATAGATTAACCATTTTGCTCGTTTATAGGATGCATTCTCAAAATAGTCAAAGATGACATCCTTGTATCTTTCAATTATGTCAACGAGTTCTGGTTTCCCTGGGCTTGCGATAACAAGTAGATACTGAGCAAATGCCCACGGGTTCTCTTTCTCAAAGATAAAAGCCTCCTTCTTTTGAATCATCTCTTGTGCCTTATCTGTAAGCAGAGTTGATATAAGATTTGATGCCTCAGATAGATCGCCTACATACCCTATGAGAATAAGATTTTTTGAATAGATGTAAGAAGGAAGGTTTTGTGGTAGTCCATGCATGAGTTCATAGATTGTCTCCCTATTTGGAGTAAAAACATCCCTTCCAAGGGCATTCTCTAACGCATCCTTTGTTTTGAACCAGTCGTCCTGTTCAGCTAAGACGACAATAACGTCCCTTTGTCCCCCTGCTATAAGTTGCTTTTTTTTACAGCCATATGAGAAAAGGATAGAGTAAATAAAAAGCAAAAATACTATTTTTTTCATTTTTTCTCCCTCTTATTAATGAATTTAACCATAAGTATGCAAAGAGCTCTTGGCACAAGTTCATCATTTGAACATTGACAATTACAATCCTTTTCAAGATAATCTCATGCGACCTTTTACAAATTACTTGCTTCTAAGTATATATTTAGGATTTCAGGTTTCTCATTTCTTATTATCTTTATTTACCTGTATCCTCTGTGGTTTTAAGTTTTTTTTGTCAACTATGGCTCTTGCAGTTCCATCTACAAACTCTATGTTCAGTCTATCATAAAGATCTATATCATGTATATTTGAGATAATTTGCATTCCTGGTAGTCTCCTTGTAATTGTATATCCCCTGCCAAGGACAGCTGATGGATCCAATCCCTTGATTCTTCTGTAAAGTCCATCTATCATCTGAGATTTTATTGAAAAGGCGTAAGAAATACTTGATGTAACTCTTCTTTCATATTCATCTACTATTTGATTTTTCTGTCTTATCATATCAATAACCCTTGCTATTCCATATCTCCTTGTCAAGTTTTTCAGACTTTCATTCTTCTGTTCAAGCTTACTTAGAAGTAACCTTTCTGCACTGCTAAGAAGGTGATGTATACTATCGATAATCTCCTTTTTGTCCTTGACAGCAAGTTCAGCTGCTGCAGAAGGTGTTGGGGCACGCAAGTCAGCAACAAAATCAGAAATGGTAAAATCTATCTCATGACCAACAGCGGACATTACAGGTATCTCGGAAGCAAAGATTGCCCTTGCTACTATTTCCTCATTGAATGCCCATAAGTCTTCTATTGAACCACCGCCTCTTCCAATTATTAAAAGGTCAATATCTCTATATTCGTTGAATTCACTTATTGCTCCAGCGATTTCCTCTGCTGCATCTTCTCCCTGAACCTTTGTAGGTTTTAAAATAATTTCCACATACGGTGCCCTTCTACTGAGAATATTAAGAATATCCTGGATTGCTGCACCACTACCTGAGGTGACAACACCTATCCTTAGTGGGAAATCGGGCAATGGTTTCTTATATTCTTTATCAAACAGTCCTTCGGCTTTGAGTTTTTTCTTGAGGGCCTCAAAGCGGAGAGCAAGTTCACCTATGCCGACAGATTTCATATCATAAACATATAATTGATATACTCCCTGTTTCTCATATACACCAATTCTTCCGTAAGCGTTTACTTCCATGCCGTCTTCTGGTTTAAAAAGCATCTTTCTGTTCTCTTCTCTGAACATAACACAGGGAAGTTGTGAAATCTCATCCTTCAGCGAGAAATAGAAGTGACCAGATGAATGGGCTTTGAAATTTGAAATCTCTCCCTTCACCCATATAAAACCCACTTCTTTCTCAAGAATCTCTTTGATGAACTTTGTAACTTCTCTAACTGTATATAACTTTTCTTCCGTTTCCACAACTTCTCCCTACTTTATACTCCTTACTGCCTACTATACTTTCCTTGTTGCCGCCGTGATAAGATTTGATAATAACATCAACGTGGTTACAGGTCCCACACCGCCAGGGACAGGTGTTACATATGATGCAATTCCAATCACGGAATCAAAATCGACGTCACCAACTAGTCTATGTTTACCATCCTTGTCGATTACATCATTTATTCCTACATCAATCACAACTGCACCATGCTGAAGCATATCACCCTTTATAAGTTTCGGTCTACCAACTGCAACTACAACAACATCTGCCATTTTTGTAAAGAACGGTAAATTTCTTGTTTTCGAGTGACATACTGTAACGGTAGCATTACCCCCCTTTCCTTTAATTAAAAGAAGATTTGCAAGGGGTTTTCCAACAATGGTGCTTCTTCCTACTATCACTACATGTTTTTCCTCAACATCAATATTTTCTTGCTCAAGTACCTTGAGAACACCAAGGGGCGTAGATGGAGCGAAAGGAAATTCTCCTCTCATAACCCTACCAAGATTAATAGGGTTCATACAATCTATATCCTTAAAAGGAGAGATAGAGAGTAGAATATCTTCTCTATTAAAACTGGATGGGATAGGCTCTTGAATGAGTATGCCATGTATTTTTTTATCATCATTCAATCTTTTTATTTCCTTAATCACATGAACATCGTTAGTGTTTTCTTCAATCGTATAAATATCAACCTCTATATTAAGCTTAGAAGATATTTTTTTAATAGATTTTGTATAAGAAAGGCTTGAAGGATCTTCACCAATGTGAAGAACAGCCATTCTTGGAATGATATTCTTTGCGATTAAATCACTTGTTGTATGTGAAAGCTCTTCCCTGATTTCATTAGCAATAGCCCTACCGTCAATTATTATTGTCTTCATCTGGAATTCCCCTCTCAATTCTTTCTATATTTGTTGTTTTTCCAGTATTGTCATCAATCTCTACAAAAATAGCATTCAATCTTCTGTCGTTTTTTGCTGTGTCGAATCGCTGGGGGGTTTGTTTCAGAAAATAACTGATTGATGAGTGTTTCTTTACACCAATTACAGAATCGAACGCCCCAGTCATTCCGATATCCGTAATATAACCTGTGCCATTTGGAAGGATAGACTCATCAGCAGTTTGAACATGTGTATGAGTTCCAAATACCAAGGAGACCTTACCGTCAATAAACCAGGCAAAAGCCTTCTTTTCGGCGGTTGTTTCGGCATGAAAGTCAATAACAATAATATTTGTCTCCTTGCTCATTTCATGAACAATCTCTTCCCCTATCCTGAATGGGCAATCAATGCTTTTCATATAGGCCCTTCCCTGGAGGTTTATTACGCCAATCTTTCTTCCATCATTCAATAGAAAGACCCAGTGTCCTCTTCCTGGATTCATAGGTGGGTAGTTTGCAGGTCTTAGAAGAAAAGCGATTTCATCCAGAACCTCAATTATTTCACTTTTATCCCATACATGATTACCACTCGTTATACAGTCAATCCCGTACGAATGTATTTTTCTTGCAATATTTCGTGTGATGCCGAAACCACCTGCAGCATTCTCACCATTTACAATAGTAAAGTCAACTGAAAACTCCTCTTTAATTTGGGCTAAGATCATTGAGAGTAGATATCTACCGGGTCTGCCGATAATATCACCAACTGCAAGAATTCTCATGTTTGTTCCAT
>SOIS01000078.1 GCA_004375965.1 Candidatus Cloacimonadota bacterium
TCTGAAACATAGTCTAAATATTAAATCTAAATCTTGTATAAATACAAGCAAAAAAAGCATATGGGATTGTATTAAACAGACACAAAAGATGTGTTAAAATTAACGCAGTAACGAGATAAAGAAGCAGATAGTGAAGTTGCTGTTGCTTTCAATAATCATTATTGATTTCAATTAGTTAATTATCTAAACAGATCTTTTCAGTAATCCTTTTAGTCCATGGCACGTTATTTGCTAACAAGAAATATGTCTTATTAGGCTATCTTTTGCTCCAATGAAGTTATTTTCCGAAGGAAGCGCTATGGATTCACGACAGCGGACGGTGGCGGAGGAGGTAAGTTGCACAGGAATAGGCCTCCACACTGGCAAGAAAGTAAAACTTACTGTCAAACCTGCACCCCCGAATAGTGGTATAAGGTTTGAACGCGTTGATATATCACCTGATTGCAGCGTCAAGGCCTCTTTTGATAATGTCATCAAGACAAACATGGCTACCACTATCGGTTTTAATGGGTATAGTGTTTCCACTATAGAGCATCTCATGGCTGCGTTTTTTGGTATGGGTATAGATAATGCCTTAGTAGAGATTGATGGCGAAGAAGTTCCTATTATGGATGGAAGTTCTGCCCCTTTTGTCTTTCTCCTTAAGAATACCGGCGTTGCTATACAGAACAGTCACAAGAGATTTCTCCTTGTAAAGAGCTCAGTCAAGGTTGAAGATGGGAATCGATCTGTTCGCATCTATCCCTCCGATGAGTTGAAGATAACATATAAAATCGATTTTGATCATCCTTTAATAAAGGATCAGACCTATGAGGTATCCTTTTCCCAATCTACTTTCATCCAAGAGATTAGCAGGGCACGGACATTTGGCTTTTTGAAGGACGTTCAGACATTAAGGAATAATGGGCTGGCAAAGGGTGGATCACTGGATAATGCCATTGTTATGGATGAATTCAGGGTTTTAAATGAGGATGGCTTGAGGCATAAGAACGAGTTTGTAAGGCATAAGATCCTTGATTTCATAGGTGATTTAGCCATTCTCGGTCATATAGTAATTGGACACTTTGTGGCAGAAAGATCAGGGCATTCTTTGAACCAAAAATTGCTTAAGAAATTTATGGCACAAGACAAGTGCTGGGAGGAGGTACGATTTAAGAATAAAGAAGAGTGCAGTAAGATAAAGGTCAAGATACCATCCTTTGGTACCCTTGATTCAGTACCCGCGTGAATGATTTAAGTGAGCTAAAGTGCCTAAAGTTTGATTGCAAGAAAGGCGAAAATGCCTCGGAACTCACTATCTTGATTGTAGTCTGTTTTACCTGATCCCACAGTAACATTTTTACCTCTTTTCAAGTTTCTTCGCGAATCCCCTATTACCCATCATATTTTTTTAACTTTACAACTTTAGTTCACTTTAGGCACTTGTCCAATTATTAGATCTTGCAATCATCCCTCCTTTTTTCTATGATACTTCCGATATCATTTTAAGATAACCTATCAAGACTCTCCCAAATTATTTGCGATTTACGATGTGAAATTTGAAGTTAAGAGATTTAGGGATTCTGAATTGGGAATTGTCCGCTTCGGTTTGTATTCACTTTAGACTTTAGGCAATTTTATTGATAACTTTAGGCAATTTAGTTCACTTTAGGCACTTTAGGCACTTAGATTGTGCTTTAATCATCTTTCTTCTTTTCTGTATCTCTCCTAAACCTTGTCTGGCAGAAGAAGCTCGCTTATCGGATATAATTGTCACTAACACCCGTGAGCATCTACTTGTCTACTTTAATGTAAAAGATTGTTTTACTGGAGAAATAAACAAGGCTATCTTGAATGGGATTTCAACCAAGTTCACCTTTATCGTCAAGTTATATGAGGTCAGGAATGCATGGTTTGATCGCGAGATAGCAGATATTAAGTTAACCCACAACATAGAATACAACACCCTGAAAAACGAATTTAACCTTTTCTTGCCAGAACAGAATAATAAAAAGGTAAGAACTAAGGATTTTGATGAGGCTAAGAAATTAATGACAGAGGTAGTTGCCTTAAAGGTAGCCAAGCTTGATAAGCTCAAAAGAGGACTCCATTATCAGCTGCGAATGAAGGCAGAGCTTGACAAGATTGAATTGCCTTTTTATCTAAACTATGTCTTCTTTTTTCTATTCTTATGGGACTTTGAGACAGACTGGTATTCCGTTATCTTTAGGTATTAAGAGTAATGAAAAAATATTTAGATGCAAAAAAGGCAGATCTAAAGAGGCGTAAGCGAGAAACACTTATCATAGGCATTATAATACCGACTATTATCCTCCTTACCTATCTGGGAACCAAGGTTCTGGATCTTGGTATTGAGTTACCGATTGCCGACAGCATCCTGATCTTTGCCTTAATAAATGTTAATGTAATTCTGCTGCTTCTTCTCCTCTATTTGACCATGAGAAATCTGGTCAAGCTGGTCTTTGAGAGAAAAAAGGGGTTCCTGGGCTCTGGTCTCAGAGCTAAACTCGTTTTTGCCTTTGTAATCCTTTCTCTTTTGCCAACTATAATCATCTTTTTTG
>SOIS01000164.1 GCA_004375965.1 Candidatus Cloacimonadota bacterium
TACTATTCTCCATCCCTTGGGGGTTTTCTGTCTGTTGACTAGACCTTTCACCAGCTTCTTCGTCTTAACTTCTTCAACAGCAGCCCTTGTTTTTTCCTGATCATCAGGGTGTAGATAATCGGCAAAAGCGCTTCCTATCAGTTCTTCCCTTGGCTTACCCCAAAATTCACAGGCATCATCATTCAAAAATGTCCATTTACCTTCTCTATCAACTTTCACAATAATCTCACCGGTAAGGTTGGTTATGCTAAGATAATCATCTCTTGCTCTCTTTATCTCTTCTTCTGCCCTTTTGCGCTCGGTGATGTCTATGCCAATACCCCTCAGACCCACAGGTTTTTTTTCATGAATAATAGGGCTGGAATATATGATAACGGGGAATGTGCTGCCATTTTTCCTTAATACTGTATATTCATTACCGTCTAACCTTTCTCCGCTCAATATCCTCTGAATATTTTTCTTAACCCTATCTCTGTCCTCGGCAATAAACAGTTGAAGAGCATTCAAACCCCTATCAATATCCTCTTGAGTATAACCAGAAACTTCCAGTCCCCAACGGTTGGCAAATGTAAAATTACCTCTTTCATCGATTTCAAAAACAATTTGTGGTAATAAGTCGGCTAACTCTCTGAATCTCTCCTCGCTCTCTCTCAGTTTCTCCTCTACCTTCTGGCGCTCGGTGATATTTCTAAAGATTCCACGAGTCGCTACAAATTTACCATCCTTAAAGTAGGGGTTAAGATTTCCAGCTACATGGATTGCTTTTCCATCCCTAGACACAAAGACCGTTTCAACATCGTCAAAAGTCTCGCCCCTCTGAAGTCCTTTGAAGATTCCCATGCAATACTCTATATGGTCTTTGTGGATAATGTCCGTGAACTTCATCTTTTTTGCTTCCTCTTCTGAATAACCCAGAGTATTCAACCATTTCCTGTTCACGTAAACAAATTTTCCGCTGGCATCCACGCTCTGTATTAAATCATTGGCGTTTTCAAAAAGATCCCTGTATTTCTCCTCGCTCTCTCTCAGTTTCTCCTCTGCCTTCTTGCCCTCGGTGATGTCTCTAACGATTCCACGAGTCGCTACAAATTTACCATCCTTAAAGTGGGAGTTAACATTTCCAGCCACATGGATTGCTTTTCCATCCCTAGACACAAAGACCGTTTCAATGTTGTCAAAAGTCTCGCCCCTCTGAAGTCCTTTGAAGATTCCCATGCAATACTCTATATGGTCTTTGTGGATAATGTCCGTGAACTTCATCTTTTTTGCTTCCTCTTCTGAATAACCCAGAGTATTCAACCATTTCCTGTTCACGTAAACAAATTTTCCGCTGGCATCCACGCTCTGTATTAAATCATTGGCGTTTTCAATAAGATCCCTGTATCTCTCCTCGCTCTCTCTCAGTTTGTCCTCTGCCTTCTTGCGTTCGGTGATGTCCATGAAGCTTTCTATTAGATACTTACGACCCTTAATCATTGTGGAAGTTACGGTCTTGAGAATCGGAACACTCCCACCATTGGCCTTTATGAGGATGCGCTCGGAGTTGTCTATGGTCTGTCCAAGGTCGGTGATTGGACACTTGCCTTCTTCAGCCGGACAGATAAACTTGTGGCACACCTTACCGACAATCTGTTCTTTGGGAGCACCGATCATTTTGATAGCGGGGGGATTGGCATGAGCGATTGCGTGTGTTTCTGCATCAACAACCACAATTCCAACACATATGGAATCGAATATGGTTTCAAAGTGCTCCTTTTCTTGTAATTTCGCAATTCGCTGGCGCATTTTAGCCAATTCATTTATCAGCTCACCTTTTGTCATGCTCTTATCATCCATCTTGTCCACCTCCTAAAAGAGGCAGCAATTGCCTTTTAAGAAGATAGCCAACCACCATAAATATGGGGATGGTAAGGACAAGGGAAGCGTGCAAAAGCAGTGGTTCTTGGGCCAAATGGACCAGCATTCCAGCCCCACCGTATATCATGTATTCAGGAACGAAATGGAGACCATTTATGATCCAGCCTAGACTACCTATGATATAGGGCAGTATATCCTCGAAGGTCTTTATGACCTTAGTTAGTCTCTTCCAGATCATTCCCCCCATTGTGCTTACCTCTTCTATGGTATCTATCCTAAGGGTCCATTTTTTTCCTTCTCTAGGGAAGGATTTCTCTAGTCATCGCTTGCTTAACATACTCATCAAAAATTCGATTGACCAGGTACCAGTCGGCAGTGGATACTGACATACGTAGAAAAACCTCCAGCTTAATCTTGCCTATTTTTTGGCTTTCTGTCAAAAGGAGGCTTCTTTTAATGGGTGAATTTTTACCAACAATTCAATAATAGTAAAATATGGCTTTAAGTCAAATATTACTAACGTGTCAAGCCATTGGATCAGAGACCTCTGAAAAATCTGGCTGACTTGACTAAAGTAGTAAGATTTTTCCTCTCGTTCTTTCTCAATTTTCTCTCCTTGTATTTGACAAAAACCCGCATCTGGTATATATTTGAGGTAGATTCATATCTCGAAAATGTCCAAGGAGAGAACCTAGATGTT
>SOIS01000055.1 GCA_004375965.1 Candidatus Cloacimonadota bacterium
GGGATTTCCTGAAGGGTAGAGCTTTATCAGAGAGAAAGATTTTTTAAAAAACTGGGTAACATTCCTGGCCTTTTTAACTTCAACAGGATCTGCCTCTGGTTTCTCTTCATCTAGCTCGGGTTTCTGTTGTTCTGTCTCTGGTTTTTCTTGCTCTGACTGAGCTTTCTGTTGATCGGCCTTGGGCTTCTCTTCCTCTTCCGTATTTTTTTGGTCTTTGAAATCTTCTGGGTCCATTTCCAGAACTCTTTTAATACAGGTTATTATTTATTTTTATTCAAACTGAATACTCATTTAAAGGGAACACTTCTCTTAGCCAAACCCTGTCCCTTTTTCTCATAATTCTTCAATATTTTAAACCATTTCTTAGATTTTGTCATCTTTTATCTCTTCGATATTCATTGCAGGGATATGATTTACCTGGTGTAGGGGCTTGATTTATCAAGCCCATCTTTTAAAATATATTCAATGATTTATAGTTAATGTAGGGGTTTGATTTATCAAGCCCACCTTTCTTGTAGGAGCTTGATTTATCAAGCCCACATGTTAATTATAAAAATTATTTATTGAATACAGAAACGCGACCCCATATCTTTAAAAAGGTAGGCTTGATTATTTCTGTATGAATTTTATTCTTCTGTAGGAGTTTCACCTAAACTACATAATCACTAATTCTCATCACTTTCATTCTTATATTTCCCAATGTGGTGAAAGGGACACCAAACATATGAAAAATGGGATAAACAAGCTATATGGGGAAATTACTGACTCTGCAACCCAGCCAGCCTCTTTCTAGCATCCTCAACCTCAAGGATACCGGGGTCAGCGTCTTTCCAGTCATCATATATCACCAAATTTCTTCAATCTCTCTTCATATTTCTGTTTCTGCTTTCTTATAATCTCCTTGAATCGAGCATCATCACGCAGATTGTCATAAAAAGGACTGTTTTTAAGTAAGAGATAAGAGTATTGATAATGCTCGTAATCTTTATTAGCCTGGTCTTCAATATATTTAATCGCCTTATCTTTCATACTTAAGAGAGAGTAAATTAGCCCATTTTTTTTAAGAGCAAGCGCTCTATTTTTATCACCTTTTACAGCGAATATAATGGATTTATAGTATGGAATGATAGAATATCCTGGATTAATCTTTTCTACTCTCCCTAATAATTTTTCAGCTTTTTCAATTTTTTCCTTCATGATATAGAGAAGACATTTATCCACAAGAGACCAGAAATTGTCCGGTTCAACCTCCATAGCTTTTTCAATAGAATTTTCGGCTTTCTTAAATTCTTTCAAATATATGAGTAATTTTGAACGGTAGGAGTGAGCCACGATATAGAAAGGATCAAGCTCGACAGCCCTGGAAAGGTAATCGATCGCCTGATGAATCAAACCAATACTTTGATAGAAGATTCCGACGACATGATTCAATATACCTCTATTTGGGTCTATCTCTAATGCCCTTTTATAATAATGATACGATTGCGCATAATCCCTACCGAGATAGTAGATCCACGCCTTCATTGCATTTGAGTCTGCAAGATTCTGGTCCAGTTCATAGGCTTTTTCGCTATTCTTTATTACTAATGGGATATATTTCTTGCTGCCTGTGATTTGGTTGTGATGTTGATAGGCCCAATTTAAACCCGTGTAGGCCAATGGATATTCCGGATCTATCTTCACAGCTTTATTAAAGATCTTGACTGCGGATTTAAAGTCTTTTTCTCGGTGAGAAATAATATATTTGCTGTTAGTAATGTACACTCCTTTCAGGACATATTCGTAGGCGTCGACGTTCTTTGGTCGGGTTGCTTTGAGGGCTTCCATTTTTTTGGGCGTGAGTTTTATTTCCAAGACTTCCGCAATGACCTTAGAGACTTCGTCCTGCACCTCGAAAACACTCTCAAGCTTTCTGTTATATGTATCTGCCCAGAGATGAAAGCCATCCTCCACGTTTATGAGCTGGGCCGTGACACGGATGTTATCTCTTTCTTTCCGGATACTTCCTTCGAGGATGGTTGCTACGCCCAACTCTTCGCCGATCTCTTTAATATCCTTATCCGTTCTTTTATAGCGCATTGCCGAAGTGCGTGAAATGACCTTCAGTTCGGCTATTCTTGAGAGCTTTGTGATGATGTCCTCTGTCATCCCGTCACAAAAGTATTCCTGATCTTTCTGCGGACTCAGGTCTGAAAAAGGAAGCACGGCAATGGAGTTTTTCCATTTGATTTTGCTGATTGTTTTGGCTTTTGGCTCGATATCTGGATGAATCCTCTTGGTTGTTGGAAGGCCTTTCTCCATAGTGACAAGTTCAGAACGCAATTCGCCTGCGCTCTGATATCTCTTCTCTTTATCCTTTTCCATACATCTAAGGATCAAATTGCTGAGATCTTCAGGAATTTGAGAATTAATCTCCCTGGGATCTTGAGGCTCTTCGCTCTTGTGCTTCATAGCTATACCTAAGGGAGTTTCTCCTTCAAAAGGAACTCTTCCTGTTGCCATTTCATAGAGAATCACTCCCAACGAATAAATATCCGAACGCTGGTCTATCTC
>SOIS01000058.1 GCA_004375965.1 Candidatus Cloacimonadota bacterium
CATAAGGGACATTGTTATAAGTAATGGTGATGTTTATATCTTTTGCAAAACAAACTAGAGAAAATAATGAGGATAAAAAGATGAATATAATCTTGAATGTTCTAAACATTCTTAATCCCCGAGCATCTTTCTTATCTTTTTTAGCCGATCTCCTAAGTTTTTCACTGTATTGATTACCTCTAAAATAATGACATCACTTTTTGCAAATACCATCATCTGAACAGGGTGGTTTCTCACAGGGCTCTTTTCTACCACAACATGTTTTCACTTGAGAGTCACTTTCATTATAATCAGTGGAGTAAAATCCAGATCCCTTGAATATCAGACTTACATCTTTGCTGAACAAACGTTTAACTTTCCCATTACATTCAGGACATTTTTCAATTGGTTTATCGTTCATATTCTGGAATTCTTCAAATTCATAACCGCATTCCTCACATTTATATTCATAGGTGGGCATTATACTTCTCCTTTTTAATAGGCCTTTCTATTACAAAACAAAATCATCAATCAGTAAATTTTTCCTTAACATTTGAGGAAAGTGATGATCTCAGTTATCATAGGTTCTCCTCTAACCTTCCCCAAATTCCTCTGATTTCTTTTGCTGACTTACAACTGTTATACTCTATTATCGTTTTACCCTCAACCATTGCCTTAACTATAGAATCATCAAAGGGTATTTTACCAATAATATCTATATCCTTATCCTGACAATATCTTTCAATTTCCTCTGTAATTTCTATATTCAAATCGTATTTATTTACTATCAGTTTAACCGGAACCTCAAAGTGTGCTGCAACCTGGATAACTCTGTCTGCATCATGTAAACCGGAAAGGGTTGGTTCAGTCACCACCACTGCATAATTCACCCCTGATAAAGATGCAATAACAGGACAACCTATTCCAGGAGAACCATCTATAATAATCAAATCGAAATTCTGTTTTTCTGCTAACTCTTTTGCTTTTTGCTTAACCAGACTAACAAGTTTCCCTGAGTTTTCTTCAGCAATCCCCAGTTTTGCGTGAACCATAGGTCCGTACCTGGTTTCAGATATAAACCACTCTCCGGATAGATTTTCTTCCATCTTAATAGCATAAACAGGACATACAAAACTGCAGAATGCACATCCTTCACAGGATATAGGGTCAATTCTGTAGTCTGCTCCGATGGCTTCGAAACGGCATATTTCTATACATTTTCCACATTCTGTACATTTATCTTTATCGATAATTGCTGTAAAACCACTCTTAAAAGAATGCTTTTCTTTTATTGCAGGGGTAAGTATAAGATGCAAATTGGAAGCATCTACATCGCAATCTACCATTATCTTATTTTCAGCCAAAGCAGCGAATGAAGCAACAATTACAGTCTTACCGGTACCACCTTTACCACTGATTACCACAATCTGTTTCATTTTATTTCTCTGCTGATTGCTTTGTATAACTCTTTAAATTTATTTTTGTATTCCGATAGTTCCTCCACAATTGATATACCTTTAGAATATGCAACTGCTATTTCTCTTCTAAAGGGAATTTTCATTAATATAGGGATACTTTTTAACTTGCAGTAATCTTCAACCCTTCTGTCTCCAATATCAAACCGATTAATTACCACTCCAAAGGGTATATTTAACTCTTTTAAGACTTCGACAGAGATTATAAGGTCACTTAGACCGAATGGAGTGGGCTCTGTGACCAGAAGAACAAAATCGCTATCTTTTACTGCTTCAATAAATGGACAGGCTGTGCCTGGAGGAACGTCTATAATAGTTAACATCTCTTTGTCATTATGTTTTTTAACCGCTTTGATTAGAGGTGTAGCCATCATCTCACTTACATTAAGCTTACCATGAACAAAATGTACATTTCCCTTATTTCCTATTTCTATAAATCCTATTTCTCTATCGACCTCTTCTAATGCATCTCGCTCGCAGAAATAAACGCATGAACCACAGCCATGGCATAACTCGGGAAAGATAAGTACTTCTTCCTTAACTACAGCTATGGCATTGTATGCACATACTTCTGCACACCTACCGCAGTAATCACAACGTTCTATTTTTAATTTAGGAACTGGTATTGAAACAGGCTCCTTTTTATCTATCTCGGGCTTGATAAAAATGTGGGAATTGGGTTCTTCAACATCACAGTCTAAAAGCTGAACAGTTGATAAACTTAGTGCAAGATTGACTGCGATTGTAGTTTTTCCTGTTCCTCCCTTACCGCTCGCAACCGAAATAGTCACCCTAAACGTCTATCCTCTAATCATCTTGCTACCACATTTAGGACAGTTTTCATTATAGCAGGGTACGCCTACCTTGTGAGGTATTTTCGCTCCACAGGATGGGCAGATGCAATTTCCGCTAGGACCTGCACCGGGACGATTCCCTCCCATTCTTCCTCTTCCACCACCCTGACCTCTTCCTGCCCCTCCAGGAGTTGATGAACCTCCTCCTCTTTCAAATGTCATTTTAACCTCCTTTAATCAAGTGATATTGCTTGATTTGGACAAGTTTCAACGCATATATCACAATCAATAC
>SOIS01000256.1 GCA_004375965.1 Candidatus Cloacimonadota bacterium
GCTTTTCTTTTTGAAAAAATGAAGGGAATGATTGTGAATTTCTTTGCAGGAGCTACCTACATAATAAAGAGGTCCCAGGAACTTTTTTCGAGATAGAGATAGCTCGCAACCAGGAAGTTACTCCTATCAATGATTTAAGGAGGTAGGAGCAGGTTCTACCTGCGACAGAAAGATAAAATGAGAAAGGAAAAATCTAATATTAGTTTAAGACTGCATCCGCTTGACCTACTTTTTCTATTAAGACCTCCAATGCTTATTCCTGTCTGGACTTTTTTCCTTGCAGGGTTCTGGCGGTCAAAAAGTTTACCAATAGGTTTAATCCCTTCATTTATTAAAGGGACCATTCCATTAAAGAGTCATTTCTGGATCTCCTTTGTTGCCTATTCACTTCTACTTGGCTCGATTTACATTGTAAATCAGATAGTAGATAGGGAATCGGATAGATTAAATAAAAAACTTTTTCTTATCCCTCTCGGAATAATACCAATAAAACTTGCACTTTCTGTTTTTGGAATACTTGTTATTGTCTCCTTTTCTATTACCTTCACATATGGAATGATATATCTCATTTTTCTCTTCTTATCCTTAATTCTTGGGCTTCTCTATTCTATTCCACCTTTTAGGTTCAAAGGAAGGCCCATAATTGATATTCTTTCGAACGCAATTGGATATGGAATTTTAGCGTTTGGTGTCGGATGGATTACATCTAACAATTTTTCCTGGAGACTTCTACTCTATGCAATTCCTTACTTTTTTGCGACTGCCTCTATCTTCTCAATATCAACTATTTTTGATATCAAGGGGGACAGGAAAGACGGTGCAGTTACTACTGCTGTTAGATTTGGGAAAACCTCTACGTTAACAATCAGTTTTATCACACTTCTTTTATCATTTATCTTTGCCCTTTTTCTAAAAGACCTTTTAATAATTATTACATCTTTAGTCTCTTTCCCACTCCTTATCAATGCCTTTATCGGAAAGAAAAGGGAATATCTTACTCTCTATATGAGAGGAGGTTCGTATATATTTATCATTCTTGTTGCTATGCTCTTTCCCTGGTATATTGTGTTACTAATCGTTCTCTATCTAATTTCAAAATTTTACTACAAATTCAGGTTCGGAATTAACTATCCAACCCTGTTAGAGAAGGAGAAAAGAGAGGACTGATGTTTCCTGTTTTATTCGTCGTTTTAATCTCCTTAATTCAACAAGATAGTTTAGATTTCTACATTCAGAGAGGGCTGGATGCATCTTATTGTGAGGATTACGATAGCGCAAAGTTTTATATAAATAAAGCAATAGAGATTGACACGAATAACCCTCTCGGCTATTTTGCTTATACAGGTCTTTTCAGAATATATACATCAGATTTCGTAACGGATTCCTTGCTTGATAGTTTTTTCTACTATGCTGATAAGACTGTAGAAAAAGCAAATTTAAGAATAAAAAAAAATAAGAATGATGGATGGGGTTATTTTTTCCTTGGGGCAATAAATATGTATATTTCATCGCTGTATGTAGAAAAGGGGAATTACTTAAAATCACTCAGTTTTGCTGAAAAATCGGTTAATGAAATCAGGTTATGCCTTGCCAGAAACCCTGATCTCTATGATGCCTATCTTGTAATGGGGAGTTATGAATATTTAAAAGGTTCCTTTCCTTTATGGAGCGCATACAAGGACAAGGGGATAGAGAAAATTAGAATTGCATCCCGTATGAGCACATACTCACGACATATGGCAAAGAATATTCTTACTATTTTACTTCAACGGGAGGGAAGGTTCGATGAATCCTTGAAGGTAGCAAAGGAACTTGTTGACGCCTTTCCACAGAGTAGAACATTTCGATGGGCACTCTGTAAGGCTTATTTGGCAAAAGGAGAATGGGATGAAGCAATTGAAAGCTATAAATATCTTCTTCAAAATATAATGAAAGAACAGCCTGATAACAGTTACAATATCATTCAGGTTGAGCTATCGCTCGCTAACGCATATTATAACAAAGGGGAATTTGATAAGGCAATCGAATTGTGTAATGATATTTTTAATAGGGATTCGGGTGATAAAAAGGTAAGGAAGATGATAAAAGAAGCCAAAGAAATCTATAAAAATGCAATGAGGAATCATTGAATAACACCCCTGAGTGTAGGAGAGACTTCCAAGTCTCGATGTCGGGGTTGGGAAACCCCTCCCACATAAAGAAAAATGATTGATATTTCTATTATTATTGTAACATATAATAGTGAAGAAGACATCAAAGGGTGTCTTGATTCATTACTGATTGAGGAATCAACAAAAAATGAGATTATCGTTGTGGATAATGCTTCAAAGGATAAAACAAAGGAGATCCTTCGAAATTACAATGGTAGGATAAGAGTTTTCTATAGTAGAAAGAACCTGGGGTATGCGCAGGCGAACAATATAGGATTCAAGAATTCCAGTGGTAAGTATATCTTTCTACTAAATCCTGACACAGAGGTTGTTAGTGGCAGTTTAAGAAAAATGTTTGAACACATGGAGATGAATTATAGT
>SOIS01000263.1 GCA_004375965.1 Candidatus Cloacimonadota bacterium
GCCCAATTGTGATTATTTTACTGTGAAGTATGATTCCAATGGGACAATTCTCTGGCAAGATATAATAGACAATCGAACCTTTGATTATGCTTTCGGCGTAGCAACAGATAATTCCAATAATATCATTGTGACCGGGCATTCTGGTGACCCATTTGCCGATTATGATTATTTTACAGTGAAGTACGATTCTAATGGTATGATTCTCTGGCAAGACACAATAGTCGGTGATATTGCTTACGACGTAGCAGTCGATAATTCTAATAATATCATAGTGACAGGGTATTGTGTAAAATCAGGTGATAAAAACTATTTTACTGTGAAGTATGATTCTAATGGTGCAATTCTCTGGCAAGACACATTAGACAATGGTGGCAGTGATGTAGCTCAAGGCGTAGCAGTCGATAACTTTAATAACATCATTGTGACAGGGTTTTCCGAGCTTTCTAATTTAGATTATTTTACCGTGAAGTATGATTCTAATGCTACAATTCTCTGGCAAGACAGTATAGACACTATAGAATATGATTTTGCTTGCGGTGTAGCAGTCGATAATTCTGATAATATCATAGTGACAGGGACTTCCTTTATAGATGGGGATAATGATTATTTTACCGTGAAGTATGTTCCAACTTCAGGTATTTCTAATGATGTAGATTCTGATCTTATCTATGGTCCAACCTTATACAATATCTATCCTAATCCATTTAGGGATAAGGTTGAAATAAGACTGATGATTGAAGATGAAAGATGGAAGAAGGAAGATATTTCATTAAGAATCTATGATGTAACAGGACGGTTAGTAAAGAGCTTTTCGCTGCCTACTACCTACTCCTTACTCCCTACTGTCATTTCCTGGGATGGAAGAAATAATGCTGGAGAAAGAGCCACAAGTGGTGTCTACTTCCTGAGGTTGGAAACAGAGGATTATAAAGAAACCAGACAATTGCTGTTGTTGAAGTAGAGAGTTTTAATTCTCAACAGAAGGTAGTTAAATTAGGGACACATCCCATTTTTGAAAGTGTTGAAAAATATAGAAACTGGAAACTGTACAGGAGTAAACCCTGCGAAAAAATATTATTCTTAAGACATTTTTCTATTTCACGGGGTAAACTTTTTGATTCAGCAGACTAAAGAGATTGTGCCAAAATAGACTATTTACTCCTGTTGTTGCACTCCAGAAAAGATTTTCGTCGAGGACAAACCTCAACGCTACTTTTGGAGTGAAAAATTGGTGATTTTGCCTTTTTACTTGTACACTATTCTGTGGTTAGATTAGCTCATCGAGGACTCCTTTAGTGACTTCGTAGGAAAACCCTCTTCTTAAAAGGAAATTATAGAGTCTTCTCTTTTTTGTTTTTTTATCACCGATACTCTTCAGGGTTTCCAATCTTTTTCTTGCAATCTCAAATGCCCTGTTGTAATCCCCCTCAACAACCATCTCCTCACTGAAAACGTTGTCGATTATCACTTGACTGACGCCCTTCTTTCTCAGCTCATATGCAATTTGAAAACTCCCTTTTGGATTAAGACGAAGCCTGTCATGGACAAATGCCTTTGAAAATGCATAATCGTCAATCAGTGAAATATTTTTGAGTTCCTGTACCACCGTTGAAACAGTATCTTCTTCATAACCTTTTCTATCAAGTTTTTCTTTTATGTCCTGTTCTGAATACATACGCCGAGAGAGAAGCCTTATCATCTTCTCCTTTGCATCTGTAATTTCTTTTTCTTCTATGAGTTTGCCCATCATCTCTTCATTAACCTCTTTCCCCTCATAAAGGTCGAGTTTTAAAAGGAGTTCTTGTGAGATACCACAGAAAAAAACGTCATCAAGAAAAATGGATACCCTATTCTGTCTTTTCTTCTGTCTCTCTATTTTTGTTATCTTTTTCATAACGTGATTAAACCACAGACAAATCTTCTTCACCGCAAAGAACGCAAAGATTTATAGTAATTTTCCACCCTCCCCACCAAATCATTTTAGACGCAGATTTCACAGATAATCGCTGATACTGATTTTATCATAATTACCCATCCACTCCACCAAGGTTTTTTCACCGCAAAGAACAAGAAAAAATAATTAAAAGATTAGTAATGGATAATGTAAGTCATTCGGGATTAGGATTTAGGAATTCCTTTTCTTGTGACTTGTGCCCTGGTGCGCTTGTGTTATTCTTGCTTTCCAGTCCCTAGAGTGCCTTCTTTCTCTCTCGCATCTTCTTTTGAGGCGAGACCTACCGTTTCTTTGATTTTGCCTACTATTTCTTCAGTGAGGTCTTTGTTCTCTTTCAGAAATAACCGTGCATTTTCTCTTCCCTGTCCAATTCTTGTATCGCCAAAAGAGAACCATGTCCCTGATTTGTCAAGGACACCAAGTTCTGTCCCCAGATCAAGGATTTCACCTTCCTTTGAGATACCATCTCCATAGATAATGTCAAACTGTGCATCCTTAAAAGGTGGAGCGAGTTTATTCTTTACGACCCTGACAACGACCCTCATTCCAACTGTCTATTCCCACTGTTTTATC
>SOIS01000066.1 GCA_004375965.1 Candidatus Cloacimonadota bacterium
CTTCACTAATACTATTCAGTTTTTCTGGCATGGTCCCAGATGCAACTATTACAATATCTGGTTCAAACTTATTATTATCTGTTTTGATAATAAAATTCCTTTCATTATAATCAAGCTCAGTTACCTCTATCCTGCGAAGAGTAATACTAAATCTTGTTAGTTGTCTTCTAAATAGCTCAGCAAGCTCATTTCCTGTAATGCCTGAAGGGAAACCAGGATAGTTTTCTACAAGGTTCGCATTTATTAATAGTCCTCCTGCAACATCCTTCTCAAAAAGAACAGGTTCTAATCCAAAGCGTTTTAGCTGAATTGCACAGGAAATTCCTGCTGGTCCTGCACCTATGATTACTATCTCCTTTTTATTCATATATTTTGTGGCTCATAGTATTGTAAAAAAAAATCTTTGTCAAGAAAAATCATTTACCAACATACAAAGGGCAGACCAATGTGTCTGCCCTTTTCTCATTACACAAATCAAACTTCACTTATTTAATCTACCGACTATCTAAGTCATCCAACCATCCAGCTGTTTTACTCACTCGTCTCGTAAATATTCTTCCAAGATTTTTGGGATTCTTAGCTTGATGATATTTAAAGATGAAAGAATCATCTATAATGCCCAAAATCTCTATTTTCCCCGTTCGATGAGACATAACATACCTGAATCTCTTACTGCGACCATTTAGTCCTTTCTTTGCCTCCTCTACAATGAAATAGCCCCTGTAAAGTGGAACCTGGAAACGATATTTAACCCGTTTTACTGGTCTGCACTGGAACACATAGTATGGATTAGCACCTATGGATACTAATTTATTTAGTAATTCAGACAGTATTTCAGAATCATCATTCACACCTTTAAGTAAAACTGTCTGATTATTCACGATAATACCAGACTCAATGAGTCTGCTTACAGCCGCAGTTGATTTCTCAGTAATTTCACGTGGATGATTAAACTGAGTGACTACATATATTCTCCTTTTTTTATGTGAATTCTCCTTCAGTATATCCACAAATTCTATGTCTTCTAAAATCCGTTCTGGAAAAACTACCGGTACCCTCGTTCCGAATCGTATAAAATTTAAATGGTCAATGACTGAAAGTTTTTCTAATAATTTCTTTATTACTACTGTGGGCAAAATAAATGGATCACCGCCACTTATAAGCACATTATTTATCTCTTTATGTTTGTCAATATATCTTATTGCGTCATTCAATCTTCTCAGAATCTCTTCACTTGGCAACCCAACTAATCTCTTTCTGAAACAATGCCTGCAGTAAGCAGCGCATTTGTTTGTTGCAAGTATCAACGCTGTTTGAACATATTTGTGCTGAAGGCCCGGCATCTTCGTGTTTTGCTCTTCACCGCTTGGGTCGTATGATCCTTCCAGGTTCAATTCCTCTATCTGAGGAACAATCATTCGTTTAATAGGATCATGATCATAGGAACCTTTTTCCTGAATCAACGACATATAATACTGGCTAATGCTCATCGGGTGCTTTTCAATAATTTTCTGTATTTTCTTCCTCTCTTTTGTGCTTAAATCTATATGTTTCTTCAACTGTTCAACGGTAGATATGTTATTCTTAAGCTTTTCTCTCCAGGGCATCCTATTCACCTCCTTTATATTATAATTTTCAAAATGATGTAAAACATGCATTAACGAACCCTTTGTCCATGTGATAAAGAATTGTAGTTATTACGAACAATAAATTAGTTTTCTGTAACGTTTTACTACTAAAGTTAAAGGTATATCTGCACTCGGTGACAGATAGATTAAATATGAACTTATAGCAGTATTATAACTATAATCGATTTTTTCAATAATGTCAAGTGTTTTTTGGGATATTTCCTTATGAAAAGTCTGAAATCTTTAAAATCCTATTGACATTGTCTTTTTTTTCCTATATAAAAAACAAAAAGGAGGCAAAATGGTTGAAACTCTTAATGCAATGGCACAAGGTGGCCGACAGGGTCAGACAAACCCTTTAACTACCATTATCTTTATAGTTATGATTATCGCAATCCTTTACTTTCTGCTTTTTATGCCGCAGAGAAAAAAAGAACAACAAAGGAAACAGATGATAGAGCATCTCACAAAGGGAGATGAGGTTGTAACAACAGGAGGAATCCATGGAACTATTACAAGGATAAAAGAGCATACTGTTGTTATAAAGATTGCCGAAAAAGCAGAAATAACTGTTGAGAAGAATGCTGTTTCAAAGGTACAAGAGAGAAGATGAGAATCGTTTACTGGGGAAGCTCAGCTGCATCAGCGGAAATTGCTAAATCTCTTATTGAAAACAATTTCAATATTGTCCTCGTAATTACACAACCTGACAGGCAAAAAGGAAGGGGGAAAAAACTCTTACCAACTCCTGTTAAACGTTTAGCAATTGAAAAAAACTTACCTCTCTTAACCCCAGATGATCCTAATAGTGATGATGTTATAAAAGAGATTTCTGATTATAAACCTGAATTCTTTTTTCTCTGTGCTTATGCTAAAATCCTGGGAAAAGAACTGCTTGATTTACCAAACAGGGAAGCAATTAACCTTCATTTTTCCTTGTTACCCGAATTAAGGGGTGCTGCACCAATCCGTAGGGCAATAATGAAAGGATTAAAGAGGACAGGTGTAACGACCTTCTTCATGAACGAATTTCTTGATAAAGGGGACCTGATACTACAGAAAGAATTAGAGATTAAGGAGTTTGAGACAGCTGGTGAGCTTGAAAAAAGGCTTATACCAATAGGAAAGGATATAGCAAAAGAGACCATAAGAGTAATAATGAATGACGATTTCAAACGAATAAAACAGGATGAATCGAAGAAAAGCTATGCAAAGAAGATTAGAAAAGAAGAAAGAATAATAGATTGGAAGATACCATCCGTAGAGATAGTAAGAAGAATAAATGGTCTCTCCCCCACTCCGGGTGGTTTTACATTTTACACTGGGAAAAGAGTAATACTCTTAAAAGCGATAACAGGAAATGTGAAAGATGGGGAACCTGGAACTATAATTACTGAAAAAAAACTTGAGGTTATTGCTGGAGACAATAAAACCGTAATCATTGAATTACTGAAACCGGAGGGAAAAAACATAATGCTTAGCAATGACTTCATCAACGGTTATAGAGTAAAAGAAGGCAATTCCTTCCAAACCCTTCCATGAGTAAGATTAAAATTCAAAAAGAGCAATTTTAAATTGATGGAAATTCTTCCGAACTTCTTCGAACATTTTCTTTATATACTTTGTAAGTAAACTTGTATTTTAAAAGAGGAATAGTCCCTTATGATTGTTTCGCATTAGACGAGCACAGAAGATGAACTCGCCCCGTTAAATAGATACCTTAAGAAAGGATAACGTAATTTAACGGGGTAAGCAATGATAATTAATATCTGTATTCTGATGGATGGCAATTTCTTCTTGATGTTTCGAAAAATAATGAAGCACAAAAATAAGGAAAGATGTTGATGTTAAAGATAATTATATCAGGTGGTGGGATGTTTCTTGTTGGTCTCCTTTTT
This sequence comes from Candidatus Cloacimonadota bacterium, assembly GCA_004375965.1. Taxonomy (GTDB): domain Bacteria; phylum Hydrothermota; class E44-bin80; order E44-bin80; family E44-bin80; genus SOIS01. The sequence goes on from SOIS01000066.1 coordinate 3,527, forward strand.
TCTCTTATTTTCAAGAGAAAGAAAAGGGTTGCCTTTATATATATCCTCTATGGTGCTATAATCTGGATAGTAACAATTGCATTAAAATTTTGCTGGGCAGTGCCAGTAAACAAACTTCTTAATAATTGGATATATACAGTCTTACCCGCAAAGATAGCCGGTCCATTATTCTGGGTCTATGTCGGTTTACTAACTGGCATATTTGAATGTGGGGGCATCTATCTAATCATCCGGTATTCAAGATTGAAGAAAATGTCCCTTTTTGAATCTTATGGATTTGGATACGGATTTGGATGCATAGAGGCAATCTTACTTGGTCTTGCACAATTTGCTGCAGTAGCAGCTATGGCTACCGGGAAGGCTCCGGTTCCCTATATAGGATGGTTGACCGTGCCTGCACCAATTGTTGAGAGGGTAATGACAATCTTTCTCCATCTTTTTACAACACTTCTTATTATTTATGGAATAAAGGAGAGAAAACCATATTTTTTCTGGCTCTCTTTTTTATACAAATCTTTCGTTGACACAATTGCTGCATGGGCACAGCTATCTTTTGGTGTAACCACGGCTTCACACATATGGATAGTAGAAGGGATTCTTTTAATAGTAACATCTGTTTCAATTGTCGGTTCTATTATGTTTTTGCAGAAAAAATAGTAACACTTTTTTAACCGGCATCCCATTTCCTCACCGAACTTGATTCACTCCAGAAACATCAAGCGCAGAGCAAGCTCTGCTACTCCGAAACATTAAAACCGCAAGCCCCGTTAGAAAATCTTTTCTAACGGGGTTTACAGCGTAGCGTTTATTTACATTGCCAGGATTCTCGTAAGTGCCACTATACCAGCAGTTTCCGTCCTTAGCTTTGCCTCTCCAAGCTTTACAGGAGAAAAACCCCTTTCTACTGCAACCTTCACCTCCCAATCTTCAAAGCCTCCTTCTGGACCAATAAGAGTAAGCACTTTCTTTACGCCTTTCCCATCGAGATATTCTTCAAAAGCTCTTTTACGCTCTTTCTCATAAGCGATAAATCTAAAAGGGAATTCCTGGCTGAGAAATAATAGCTCTTCAAAGCTAACGACCTCTCTGATTTTTGGTAAGATAGATCTCTCAGACTGTTTAACGGAAGAAACAGCAATCCTTTTCCACCTAATAACTTTGGCAGAACCTGGAATCACCACACTTCTCATTGTTACAACTGGAATAATTTCACTCACACCTATCTCCGTTGCCTTCTCTACAAACCATTCCATTCTTCTTGCTTTTGGTGGAGCAATAGCGATTGCAGCATATATTCCTGGCTCGTGGGTTCTCCTTGTAATCTTTGCTATATGTGCAACTATGTAATTTGATTTTATTTCTGAAATGAAAGAATGGTATTCTTCACCATCCCCTGTTATAACAACAATCTTATCGTCAATCCTTGCACGTAATACATTCTTGATATGTCTGAATTCCTTGCCTTTAATGACAACTCTATCGCCTTCAATGTCCTTCTTTTTTACTAAAAAATAACCCATTATAACAGAAGAAATAAAATTGTGAAATGACTAAACCCGAAATCCGAATGACGAACAAACTAATTTATTCTTTCTATTAATCATTAACATATGTATTTCACAAAAAAAGAATGAGAAAGTCTATCGGATTTAGGAATTTGAACATATTCTGGAAAAGATTACTCTGTGTATAAATTTATGCATTTTTTGGGGGTTCTTTCGAAATCTTTTCAAGCTGCTTTAATAATTCTTTTTCTTCAGCACTTGTCTTTCCTGGTACCCATATCTTCACCTCGACATATTCGTCACCCCTTCTCGAGAAATTCAGATGTGGAAGACCTTGACCTTTCAATCGAAAAAGCTTCCCTGATTCTGTCCCATGTGGGATATTTAACGATACCTTCCCATTAAGTGTTGGGACCTCTATCTTTCCACCAAGAACAGCAGTTGTGTATGAGATAACGATTCTAAATACTATGTCTGACCCATGCCTTTCAAATTTTGGATGTTTCTTTTCCTCTACAACAACAATTAAATCACCTTTGGGTCCATTGTTTGGACCTGCATGTCCCTCACCCCTTAAAGGGATATAATTCCCTTCACTAATTCCAGCAGGTATCCTGACTGAGATTATTGCATCCTTTTTTACCCGACCTGTTCCTTTACAAACCTTACAGGGTTTTTTTATAACCTTTCCTGTTCCTCCACAACGACTGCAGGCTGTAATAGTCTGAATTACTCCAAAAAATCCACTTGATGTTTTTGCAACCTGCCCTCTTCCTTCACATTCAGGACAAGTAATGAGTCCAACCCCTTTTTCAGCTCCCGTACCATTACAGGAACCGCATTTCTCATATCTCTTGAGCTTTATCTTCTTTTTAACGCCTCGCGCAACCTCTTCAAGCGAAAGTTTAATGTTTACCCGTATATCACCACCTCGTATAACCTGGGTTCTCTCTCTTTCCCTGAATCCTGTTCTTGTCCTTCCTGAAAAGAAATCAAATATACTGCTACCACCAAAGAGACCCTCAAATAGTTCACTTAAATCCTCAAAATGAGTAAAATCACGCCCCATGTTGAATCCACCACTTCCAAATGTTTCTCCCATCCCTGGATGACCAAAACGGTCATATGTTGCCCTTTTATTTTTATCCATAAGAACCTCGTAAGCCTCGGAGACTTCCTTAAACTTCTCAGAAGCCTCCTCCTTATTATCAGGGTTTGCGTCTGGATGGTGTTTCTTTGCCAACTTCCTGTATGACCTTTTTATGTCATCTTCGGTGGCATTCTTGGAAATACCAAGGATTTCATAGTAATCTCTTTTTGCCATTTATCTTTACCAATGAGAACAGGAAAAATTAAGTTTGTTAGAAACCTCTGATTCCTCTACCCTTAATACTCTCTAAGAACTCAGACAGATTAAGAATTCCCTTCTATTTTTTGTTCTATTCTTCTTCTTTTTTTTCTTCTTTACCCTTTCCCTCTTCCTCATCATCAATCACTTCATAATCTGCATCAACAGCACCCGATTTCTCAGATTTTTCCTTCGATTCTTTTTCTTTCCCTGCCTCTGCTTTCGGCTCTTCCTTTTGAGCTTGTGCCTCCTCCTGCCCAGCTGTCGCCTGTTTATAGATTTTTTCGGATAGCGTATAGGAAGCGTTTTTAAGTTCCTCTATCTTCTGCTCTATCTCACTGCTATCGTTGGATTGCATTGCTTTCTTCAGTTCTTCGACCTTTTCCTCTATCATTTCTTTTTCCGAACTCGACAATTTATCGCCATAATCCCTTAGGCTCTTTTCTGTTGTATAAATAAGCGAATCTGCTTTGTTCTTCGCTTCAATAAGTTGTGCCTTTTTTCTATCCTCTTCCTCATGTTCCTTCGCCTCATTGACCATCTTTTCCACCTCGGTTTCACTAAGCCCACCCGAGGCTGTTATACGAATTTTCTGTTCCTTACCTGTTCCGAGGTCTTTTGCTGAAACATGGAGAATGCCATCTGCGTCAATATCAAATGAAACCTCGATCTGAGGAATGCCTCGTGGAGCAGGTGGAATCCCCACGAGTTCAAACTTTCCCAGTGTTCTGTTATCCTCTGCCATTTTTCTTTCACCCTGAAGGACATGAATAGTAACTGCAGGTTGGCTATCCGAGGCTGTAGTAAATATCTGACTTTTCTTTGTGGGTATTGTCGTATTTCTTTCAATAATTGGAGTTTTTACTCCACCGAGGGTCTCTATTCCAAGTGTTAAAGGCGTCACATCAAGTAGAAGAACATCTTTGACTTCACCGCTTAGAACAGCTCCCTGAATAGCAGCACCCATAGCAACAACTTCATCAGGATTTATACCTTTATGAGGCTCTTTATTAAAGTATCCTTTTACGACTTCCTGAACTGCTGGCATTCTTGTCATGCCACCAACAAGAATCACTTCGTCTATATCCTTCGCAGTAATCTTTGCATCTTCAAACGCCTGTTTAACAGGTTGCTTTGTTCTTTCAATCAAATCTTCCACAAGGCTTTCAAGTTTAGCCCTTGTAATTTTCATATCAAGATGTTTAGGACCGGAGGCATCAGCAGTTATAAAAGGGAGGTTTATGGACGTTTCAAGAGTTGTTGAAAGTTCTATCTTCGCCTTTTCTGCTGCCTCCCTTAATCTCTGCAGCGCTCTATTGTCCTCCCTTAACTCGATACCACTCTCTTTCTTGAACTCATCAGCTATCCAATCCACTATTTTCTGGTCAAAATCATCACCACCAAGATGGGTATCCCCGTTTGTCGATTTTACCTCAAAAACACCTTCTCCTATCTCAAGAATGCAAATATCAAATGTACCTCCTCCAAGATCAAAAACTGCTATCTTCTCGTTTTTCTTCTTTTCAAGTCCATAGGCAAGTGAAGCTGCAGTAGGTTCATTTATTATCCTTAAAACTTCTAGTCCTGCAATCTTTCCTGCATCCTTTGTTGCCTTCCTCTGCGAATCGTTAAAATAAGCAGGTACTGTGATTACAGCCTTTTTTACCTCACTACCAAGATATTCCTCTGCTGCTTTTTTCATATATCTCAATATC
>SOIS01000170.1 GCA_004375965.1 Candidatus Cloacimonadota bacterium
TATTCCTGTTTACGCCCCTTACCAGGATGAGGTGAGTTATTTGTTGTTTGGCAAAATGATAGAACAGGGTGGACACACAGCGGAGATAAAGATAAAAGACCGTGCAGGCAATAAAAGCTCCCTTTCTGTCTCCTTTTAGGAGGTCTCGAAAAATAACTTCGAGACCTCTGATTACATAGATTTTTAAAAAGATTACACAGATTCACTCCCATAACATATATGATAATTTTAACAGGCTACCAACAGCATCTTAATCAATGTAATCTGGACTTCAATCTGCTTGCCCTCAAACATAAGTCCCCCTTTGAAAAAGGGGGAACGAAGGGGGATTTAATAGAGGGAACTTGGGACGGGGTGTATAATACCAAGATGCTGAAACAAGTTCAGCATGACACTTTCAGGATTCAGCATGACAGAATATAAAGTTGTCACCCTGAACTTGATTCAGGGTCTAAAAAACCGGGATTGCTTCCACAGTCATTATGAAAGTTTACTCGCAATGACAAGTAGAGGTGTCATTGCGAACCTGCTGAAGGCAGGTGTGGCAATCTCAGAATCTTCTCAGAGGATTGGCTTATTGCATTCAATAGGTAAGGCATCCTGCCTTACCATGGGTTATTGTGAGGCTGGAAGCCTCACCTGTTTTTTTGCGAGATTAAGATTGCTAATTTGTTTATCTCTGTGTTATTGTTTTTTTCTCAGGAGGAGGAAGATGGTAAAAATTCCAATAAATATACCAACAATTACATTATTCCAGAGATAAAAAAGCCTATGCTGCCACAGGATGAATGCAGAGATTATAACCCAGATGGCAACTAAAAGATAGATCAAGTATTTCCACATCTTTAATAACTCCTTTAGTGAAAGTATTTCTTTTTTGCTGGACAATATAAGAAATGTAATGAAAATTAGAGAAAGGCAAATGAGTATTGGTGCTATAACAGGACCTAACCATGGTCGAGGTATCAAAAAAAGGACATCGTTTGCGAGCAGAGACTCAGGCCACTTTATAAGTATATAAAGCCATAGATAGTATGTAATATCCCATATACTGAAAGTGAAGATAAAATATGCGAATCTTTTTAACCAGTCCTTTCTTGCGATAAGAATGCTCAAGGAAATGAGCATTATAATAGTTGCAATTTCTCTCCCAGCTTCTGTTAAAAGTATACGAATAGGGACAACCTTCAGGGATTGCTCAGAAATTATATGGAAACCTTCTGGATAGTATAATTCACGAAGGTAAATAACAGGTGCCGCTTCCATATACCCCATTGCTATCCCAAAGAAGAAGAGACCGGTTAGTTTTAATATATCATTTCTCTCTAATCTCATATACCCTCATGTTATTGCGAGTAAGTATTGCTAAAAATATTTAGCATTTTTCTTTTAACATACTATTTTTATAAATCCCCCTTTTTCAAAGGGGGAATAGAGTTGGTTTCCTTTTTAATCGGTGGAAAGATTTTTTCCATTTTTCGAAGCATTTCACCTGATAAATCCCCCTTTCTTAAAACACTCCCAACTGATAAGTCCCCCTTTCCTAAAGGGGGATTTACCCCGTTAGATAAGTTCCTCTATCTAATGGGGTTTAGGGGGATTAATGAGATTGCCACGCCCTTCGGGCTCGCAATGACACCCTCTTTTTATTGTCATTGCGAGTGATTCTTCCTGCTCTGCTAATGCGAAGCAATCCCATCTGCATAGTCCTTATTTAACAGCATTTCTTTATGGAAGTCAAGGAAAAATTAGCCACAATGTAGGAGGAACTTCCAAGTCCCGATAATCTTCTTCGCAGTAAGGTAATAAAAAAAGGTGAAGAGTGTAAGCCCTTCACCTTTCAAACCATTCTCAACAATAGATGCTATTTTATAATTGTCATCTGTTTTGTATACATAGCTTCTGGCGTTTCAACCTTAATAAAGTAGATGCCAGCGGAACGATTCTTAGTATCTATAGTGATTGTATGTTCACCAGCTGGTTTGGCTTCGTTGACTAAATTATCAACAGATCTTCCAGTAGCATCATAAAGCGAAATCTTCACATTACCCTCTTTCTGGACAATATAAGTAAGTTTTGCCAGATTTCTTGACGGATTTGGTGCGAGGTTGAAAAGACTGCCAAACGGTATGCTTACATCTTCAGCTATCCCTGTGAAATCGTATGCGTCGCACCAGGCATTTGGAGAAGCAAATTCACGGTAAACTAAATAACCACCTGAACAATCGCTACTATACTCAACTCTGGCTCCGAACTCACCAGTTATACCGTAGTCGTTATGAACTCCTCTATCTTCCCATACAGTTGGGCTGCTGGTTCTTGAAAATGCATAAACAAGTGAATCAGGTCCTGTTTCTGGAATAGTGGCAAGTGCACGCAACAAGGTACTATTGTATGAAACACGAACATAAGGGTATTTCATATCCCAGGTACTGTGTCCAATATTTGTAACTGGCCAGGGAGTCCCTGCTGCCCACGAGGCTCCACCATCAGTTGTATGGCTGTAACGGATACT
>SOIS01000161.1 GCA_004375965.1 Candidatus Cloacimonadota bacterium
ACAATTCAGATGCCATCAGGAGTTCCTGTTGCCAGTATGGGAATAGGTGAGAGCGGCGCAAAAAATGCTGCAATCTTTTCAGTGGAAATCCTTTCGCTTGTAAATGAGAAATACAGGAAGAAGATTGAGGAGATGCGGAAGGAATGGAATAAGTAATGTAAATTGAATACAGAGAAATTGAAATAGTTCAATTGGTTTAAGAGGAAACATTGCAGAATGAAAGAATTTAAGTTACAGTCGACCTATAAACCAACGGGTGACCAGCCAAAAGCAATAAAAGAACTCGTTAACAGAATAAAAGAGGGGAGAAGATTCCAGACCCTACTTGGAGTAACTGGTTCTGGTAAGACATTTACCCTTGCTAATGTTATAGAACAGGTTAATAAACCTGTCCTTGTTATTTCGCACAACAAAACCCTTGCTGCGCAACTTTTCGGTGAATTCAAAACATTCTTTCCGGAGAATGCTGTCGAATATTTTATCAGTTACTATGATTATTACCAACCTGAAGCTTACCTACCTGAAAGGGATCTCTATATAGAAAAGGATGCTTCAATCAACGATTTGATAGAGGAGTTAAGGCTACGAACAACAACCTCTCTTTTAAGCAGAAAGGATTGCATAGTAGTTGCAAGTGTTTCTGCAATATTCGGGTTGGGTTCGCCAGAAGACCATAGTGCTATGCTTGCCATATTTGGAAGAGGAGAGGAAGTGGAAAGGGATGAGATACTGAACAGACTTGTGGGAATTCAGTATACACGAAACGATATAGACTTTTCAAGGGGAACATTCAGGGTAAGAGGTGATACAGTAGAGATTCATCTTGCCTATGAGAAAAAGGGAATAAGGATTAAACTATGGGGGGATGAAATTGAGAAGATAGATATAATTGACCCTGTTTCAGGAAACACCTGGGAGGAGGTTGATAAGATTGCAATCTATCCAGCAAAACATTTCATTACTCCATATTCAAGAATTGTGGATGCAATAAAATCTATCGAAGAGGAATTAGAGGAGCGATTGATTGAACTGAGGAAGGGGGGGAAAGAGCTTGAGGCACATAGGCTTGAGACACGGACAAGATACGACCTGGAGATGTTACGAGAGGTTGGTTATTGTCCTGGCGTTGAGAATTATTCTCGACATCTGAGTGGAAGAAGACCGGGTGAGAGGCCATCCTGCTTGATTGATTTTTTCCCGGATGATTTTCTGACGATTATCGACGAATCACATGTCACGTTTCCCCAGATAAGAGGTATGTATAACGGTGATAGGTCAAGAAAGGAAACCCTTGTAAAGTATGGGTTCAGGTTGCCATCTGCTCTTGATAACCGACCTTTAAGGTTTGATGAGTTTGAAAAGGAGATAGATTATGTAATATGTTCATCTGCAACCCCTGCTGAATATGAAGTAGAGGAGTCAAATGGTGTTATAGTTGAACAGATTATAAGACCCACAGGTCTTGTTGACCCTGAAATTGAAGTAAAACCAACAAAAGGTCAGATAGATAGTCTTATTGAGGAAATCAGGAAAAGGGTTGAGATAAATGAAAGGGTACTTGTTACAACGTTGACGAAACGAATGTCAGAAGACCTTGCAGATTACCTGAAAGATATGGGGATGAAGGTGAGATATATGCATTCAGAAATTAATGCAATTGAAAGAGTGGAAATCCTAAGGGGATTAAGATTAAAAGAGTTTGATGTGCTTGTTGGAATAAATCTTTTAAGGGAGGGACTTGACCTTCCAGAAGTCTCACTTGTCGCTATTCTGGATGCAGATAAAGGGGGATTCTTGAGGTCTGAAACCTCACTTGTTCAGGTTTCAGGGAGAGCAGCAAGGAATATTCGTGGTAAGGTGATAATGTTCGCTGATAGATTTACAGATAGCATAAAAAATGCTATTAAAGAGACGAATAGAAGAAGAGAGATTCAGAAAGAATATAACAGAGAACATAATATTTCCCCTAAGTCCATTGTAAAAAGTGTAGATGAGGTTTTGAAAACCACTGCGGTTGCTGATACAAGGGAGAAGAAATACCAGGAAGAGGAAGAGGAGGATAAGTTCGCATCAAAGATAGATCTGATAGAGAAAATTGCACAACTGGAGTATAAGATGAAAAAGGTAGCAGAAAATCTTGAATTTGAGGAAGCTGCTTTTTTCAGGGATAAAATAAAACTGCTTGAGAAGAGACTGAGACAAAAAATAACTTAGTCATTTCAAATTATAACCCTTTATTTTGTCTGATAAATAAAAGGTCATTGTCAGAATCGTGTTTTGTAAATTCTGGATTTCCGAGAAAATCTCATAAAAAATAGTTGACACAGTAATAGATTTTTGATATAAATAAGAAAACGACACTTTTGAATATCAAAACAAAGAATCGGCAAGGATTACATATAATAATCGTTATTTTGAAAGATAGTATGAAAGAATATGAAAAGCGATTCAATTCAAAATCCCCCTAAACCCCGTTAGATGGAGAAACTTATCTAACGGGGTAAATCCCC
>SOIS01000120.1 GCA_004375965.1 Candidatus Cloacimonadota bacterium
GGCTTAAGCTCCATGCCGAGTTGTTATTTCTCAGTTGTTAAAAATAAAGACCAAGAAGGATATCCATCATAAGCAGGATTATTTGTTATATTTGTTTGATGACTTCCGTCTGTATTCATAATATAGATTTCAGCATTCCATTCATACCACCAACGCTCCTCCTTTTCAGGAGGCACATCGTTGCGCAAGCTATAAAAAGCTATTTTCTTCCCATCTGGAGACCAAAATGGTGCCATATCAAACGAAGGATTATTTGTTAACCTTGTTTGATTGCTTCCATCTGCATTCATAACATAGATTTCAAGATTTCCATAGAAGATTTCACTGTTTCCATCTCTTCTAGACGCAAAAGCTATTTTCTTCCCATCTGGAGACCAAGAAAGACACCCATCCCATGCAGGATTATCTGTCAACCTCGTTTGATTACTTCCATCTGAATCCATAACATAGACGTCTTCCTTGCCATTTCTTGTTGTTTGGAAAGCTATCTTCTTTCCATCTGGAGACCAAACTGGCCTTACATCATGAGCAGGATTATCTGTGAGCCTTGTTTGATTGCTTCCATCTGGATTCATAATATATACATCCACATTTCCATCTCTCTCAGAGAAAAAAGCTATTTTCTTTCCATCTGGAGACCAGGAAGGGGAATAATCAAATGCAGGATTATTTGTTATATTTGTTTGATTACTTCCGTCTGCATTCATAATATAGACTTCAGCATTTTCATAGACGTCACTATGTGAATCTCTGTCTGAACAGAAAGCTATCCTCTTTCCATCCGGAGACCAGGAAGGATATTCATCTTTAGCAGGATTGTTAGTTAGCCTTGTTTGATTGCTTCCATCTGCATTCATAACATAGATTTCAAGATTTCCATCTCTATATGAGAAAAACGCTATCTTGGTTTGCTCAAGCGTGGGCGTTGCCGTCTCTCCACCCTTCGGACAGCCAAAAGTAAAACAAAGTAGAAAGACCAAAGGAATGACTATGAGTGATTTTTTCATGTTGCCCTCCTTAAAATCTTTTACTTTTCTTTGAGTATGTAAGAGAGGTCTGGACGGAACCAGCCTGTTTTCTCATCATATTTCCTGAACAGAGCCATTGTCCTATTCCATAATTCCATGAATTTTTCTCCTGCTTTCGTCCCATATATTTCTTGTTGTTTATGGAAATCAGCAGCACTTTTTGCTCTCGCAACCCAAAAATAGAAGGGCATCTCCGTACCGATGTCTCCCACAAATGTATCATAACTATCGGCCCTATTTACGCTCTTGTCATGGAGCACCCATTCTTTACAGATTTCTTCAAATTCTCTTTCCTTTCCAGGTTTGACATAACAGAGTGGTATAGACATAAAATTGGCCTCCTCAGGCTTAAACCTGGGCTTATCAGATGTATAAGAAAGGTCTGGTCTATGACGAATAATAAACCATCTTAGATGCTTATAAGAGCCTTCTCCACTCTTTAATATTGACATAAGATTTTCCTGCCCCATCCTCTCTATCCACTCCATTTTAGCCTTATTGAAGTCATCTATATCTGCAAAGTCCTTCACTGGTATGACATAGAAATAAGAATAATCGTCTATATTGTAGACATAAATGGGATATGGAAATTTATACTCATTAGCAAATTTTTGGATAGTTTTTACATGGGCCTCGAAATCACTCACCTTTGATGGCAACACTGAAATATCCTCAACCATGAACAGTTGAGCCTTCTGTTCCTTAGCCTGAGCCAATGTAGTTGATGCACAGAGGCAAACCAAAAAACAAAGCAGAATGACCAAAGGAATAATCGTAAGAAACTTTTTCATTTTTCCCTCCTTTATTATCAATGAGATAATCCCTTAAACTGTAGCAATTAAATCTGACTTTACAATACATGTCAATTTAAATGTTGGTCATTCCAATATACCACTACATCTCTTAACCATTCCCCCTTAGCAGTCTAACCTGATAGACACTCCTATAAATCGGGGCATCTGCGGGCAAGTATAAGAAACACCCTATATGAAGAATAAGATCAATCACTCCCTCTTATTGTATCTCCTCTCCTTATATACACCCCCTCTAAGTGCCCATACAGAGTCTGAAGTTGATAAATACATAGAACAGAACACAACGAATCCTCTTCCTTTCTATCAGCCCTTTTTAAATAGTCAGCCCTTCAATTTGAAAATCCCTCCTGAAAATGATATGAATTACTCAGGAGGTAAAAACGGGATGGCTACTACAGCTAAATCCAAGTCCCGCTTAAACATTGGCATTGGTGCAGTATATCCAAGAAAGTTTAGGTGTGGTGTTAGGTGGTTCCTCGACTATAGGGATAAAAATGGTAAAAGAATCCAGAGAGTAATTAAGCACGCTCAGAACCAACAAGATGCACTCAAGGCACTACAAGAAGAAATAAGACGGGTTTTTGATGACGAATACAATCTTAAAAGAGAACGGGGTTCGATGAAGTTTGAAAGCCTGGCGGAAGAATATCTTGAGCTACATG
>SOIS01000215.1 GCA_004375965.1 Candidatus Cloacimonadota bacterium
TCTTTTCCTTAGTGCTTCGATTCGCGAATACAGTGACGTATTTTAACGAATTAGCTCGGAGCAATTGCTCACTCAGCACTAAGCCCTGAGCACTTAAGTTTGTAATCGAACTTATGAATCGAAGGACTTAGCCACCCAGTTTTCGCGCAGAAACAACGAGTCTTCCCCAAAATTCAGGAAACCCCAGATAAGGGTATTCTTGACTTTAGATTCGTTAAAGGGTATTTTACCTACAAATCTTTATGTAAGGAATCCTTGAATATCTTAGGCACATATTCGCCGGGAGGATCAGATTGATTGAGCTTGTCATCAAAGGCGGACCCTTTATGTATCCTATCCTATTTTGTTCTGTTGTTTCCCTTGCTATATTTATGGAGAGGTTATGGGTATTGAGGCGAGTATTAATTATCCCAAAGGACTTCATTGTTAAGGTAGAAGACCATGTAAAACGGAATAAGATAGCAGAGGCAATTTTCCTCTGCCAGGGAAATAGCTCTTCAATTGCCAGGATTTTCCTGGCAGGCCTTAAGAATGCTGGCAGAGGGATGTGGCTGGTTAAAGAGGCCATAGAAGAGAAGGGAAGGAGAGAGGGTGTCATATTGGAGAGAAATATAGGCGTTTTATTGACTATTGCTAACCTCTCTCCATTGCTTGGTTTACTTGGTACAGTTTCAGGCATGATAAAAACCTTTGAGGCGATCTCTGTTCATGGTGCTGGCGCCCCTGCACATCTTGCAGGAGGTATCGCTGAGGCCCTAATCACAACTGCTACTGGCCTTCTGGTAGCTATACCGACATTGGTCGTCTATCGTTTTCTTGTAGACAAGGCTCAGATCCTCATTTTTCAAATGGAGGAAAGCTCTATTAGGCTTGTGGAAACCATGGAGGGTAGCAAGAATAGTGCGCTTTAGTCAGTCAAAGAGAGAAGAAATCAGTCTTGGTATAAGCATTGCCCCTCTAATAGATATTGTATTCTTGCTCCTTATATTCTTTATGGTAACCTCTCATTTTGAGATCATAACTGGTATTGATATTAAATTGCCTGACATTACTGAAAGAGGATTAGATCAATTGGTGGATACTATGATTGTGGCTATAGATGAGAGAGGAGATTGTTATCTAAGAAAGGAAAAAGTGACTTTAAAGGACCTCTATCTTAGGCTCAAAGGGAGTACTGAACAAAAAAAGATCAACCTTATTTTGCAGGCCGATCGAGATGCTAAACATGGCCATGTTGTCAGGATAATGGATTTAGCCAAGAAAGCAGGTATTGCCTCTATTATAATAGCTGCCCAGTGGGAGCCTGAAAAGGTTTTTTAGATTTGGCGTTTTTCAAGAAAAGCTATTTTGCTTATATTTTGATTCTTTCTTTTGTTGCTGCCCTTTTGTTGGCCTGGATAAGCTTTGGACGGCATGGATCAATAGACCTCTATAAAATGCAAAAAGAAAAAGAGGAATACTTAGCTATTATAAGGGATCTTGAAGAAAAGAACAGGCTGCTGGCTGCTGAGATCAGACGACTTAAGGAGGACAAAGAATACTTCGAGTCAGTGGCTCGCAAGGAATTGGGTCTGATAAAAGAGAATGAAATTATCTACCGTTTTAAAAAGGACTGGAAGGGTAATGAGAAAAGGAAATGATAACAAAAGCTATGAGTAAACCTTAAAGAGGAGTTAAAAGTGACCACGTTAGATGGAATCTATGATGAAATTGTGGATAAAATAGCAGCCCCTAAGTTAAGACTTATTCTTCTTGAGATTTTAAAAAAGGAAGAAAAGCCGGAGAGAGTAATAAAGGCTTGTATGAAGGTATTGGAATGTTTCCCGGGAGATATTGACATTAGAAAACTTTTGGCGGAAACATATTTTGAACAGGGATCTATTAGGCTTGCAGAAACAGAATTAGAAAAATTATGCAAGGCAATTGATGACTTATCTTCTGTTTTTAAACTTCAAGCTGAGCTTTTTAGAAAAGAGGGCAGGATTGAAGAGGCAATAGATTCCCTGAAGATATATCTAGCACATCACAGGAGTGCTCAGGAGGCAACCAGGCTTCTCTCTGAACTAACCTCTCCTCGTGAAGAAGAACCATCAGTTCTTCCAACTTCTACCTTGGCGGAAATCTATTACAAACAGGGAGAGTTAGAAGAGGCCATAAAGATGTATGAACAGGTAGTTGAGGCCTCTCCAGATGATGAGAAATCTAAAACCAGACTCAATGAATTGAAGGGGATGAAGGAAGCTGAAGAGCATAGAAATGCCAAAGAACAGATAATAAAAGAAAAGAAATTGAAGCTGATAGGCATCTTGGAAAGATGGCTTGCTAATATAGAGCAAAGAAGAATAGTAAACCTTTCGTATCAACCTTAAGCCTACTGTCACGCACCGAAATTTTCTGTTAAATAGTTGAGTTATTGAGTGGTCAAATGGTTGAGTGGTTTTGTTTTTGCTACTCAACTAGTCGACAACTTAACTACTTAACCAA
>SOIS01000111.1 GCA_004375965.1 Candidatus Cloacimonadota bacterium
TGTGTTTTTTTAACTTCCGATGTTTGAGCGTATACGTTTGTTGATAATAAACAAAAAATCAGAATTAGTGCTATGATATACTTTGCCATTTAAAACCTCCTTTTAATTATTTTATTATTGCGCTTAACTCCGTTATATCTGATACTCCCCACATCTTCTCCACGATAGATGAGTTATCTTTTCATTATAACCTCCCTGTTTTTTGCGAAGATTAAGGTTATCTACCAAGCTCTCTTGGGGTACTGAGTTTAATATTGTAATCTCCCCAAACCAATTGTTTCATTAAACTTTCTGGAAATCGAATCTTAACCGTGCTACTTATCTAAGTATGATAATGTTCAATACCGTTTGATAATATATGGCAATGATAATCAAAAGTCAAGACAATCCTGATTTATTAATTTATCTATCTTTATTGGATTCTTAAATTTGCAATAATACTTCCTAATTCTCAATTCTTAATTCCCAATTCCTTAATGATGTATTGTCTCAATAACTATGACTTGTATTCTGCAATTATGGATGCGGCATGCAAAGGGTTAGTAATGGAGACAGGGATGTCCCATCCTCTTTTTCTTAATATCCTGAGCACCTTGATATGATAGGGCAGAGAATGTTCTATCTCGTCCAACTTCTCTTCTTCAAGGAATGTTCTTGTATCAGTCTTCAGTTTCAACCTACCTTTTTCAAGTACAATTATCTCATCACATAAATCAATGAAACGTTCCAATTCCTGTGAAATTATAATAACTGTCTTCTTCTCTTTCATAAGATTTTTTATTAACTCAATTATCTTACTCCTTCCCTCCAAATCGAGTCCTGCTGTGGGTTCATCAAATATATACCAGGACGGTTCACAGGCAATAATAGAAGCAATTGCAAGCCTTCTCTGTTCTCCGGATGAGAGGGCGAAGGGAGAGGATCTGCTGAATTTTTCATATAGTAATCCGGTAGTGTTAAGCCCACCTTTTACTCTCTCTTCTATCCTGTTTAACTTGAGCATGGTTGGACCGAATGCAACCTCCTCTTCAACGGTTTCCTTAAAAAACTGTTCTTCTGGAGACTGAAATGCAAGACCTATCGATCTTTGGAAAGAAGAAAGGGATATACTATCATTCTTCAATAATATCTTACCTGAAGCAGGAAGCAGAAGTCCTTTTAATAGCAGTGCAAGTGTAGTCTTTCCTGAGCCGCAGGGACCTGTTAGAAGATAACACTTTCTTTCCTTAAACTCAAGATTAAGTCCCTTTAGAACTTTCTCTCCTCTAACATTCCCTTTTTTATAATGAAATGAAACATCATTAAAAGCAATTTCCATTACGGTTTTTTAATTACAAATACTATTATAATGACATCCTCTTCTATCTATTATACATTATTTTTCTGTGTTTTTCTGTAGCTAATCTTTTTCTTATGTGTTTCAATGACATCACAGAGAGCATCAGGCTCAGGAATATCGGTCTCTTCGTATATACCTTCTTCATGTAGAACATGTAAGAAACTCAGGAATGGAATTTTAAAAAGGTTTTTCCTAAGAATTTCTTCCTTTCTGATTGGTCCCTCAAGGATTCCTTCCGTTAAAAAATATATTTTGTCACCCACTATAATCTCAGAAGGAAACTGTGAAATAAAAATTATGGAGATGGTTCCCTTTAAACTTTGAACAATCTCAAGAACCGTTCTCCTTGAGGGAGGATCAAGATAGATTGTTGGTTCGTCAAATATAAGATATCTGGGAGCAAGTATGAGGATGGATGCAATAGCAACCTTCTGTTTTTCACCTCCAGAGAGGGTGTGTGGTGAACGGAATCTGAGATCTTCAAGAGAAAATCTCTTAAGACTTTCCTCAACCCTCTTTCTAATTTCCTCCCTTTGTATGCCAACATTTTCAAGACCAAAAGCAAGTTCTCTCTCTACAGAGGTCGTTATAAATTGATTATCAGGGTTTTCAAAGACGATGCCGACATCTCTCCTCTTCGCCTCAAACTCTTTAGGCTTACTGCTCTTTATCCCGTCTATCATGGCTTCACCCTCTTGTGGTTGTAAGATACCAGCAAGGAGCAGAGCCAATGTAGTCTTACCTGAACCGTTTGGACCTGTGAGGGTTACAAGTTCACCATCATTTATTCTTATTGACAGATCTCTCAAGAGAGGTTTCTCTTCGTAACGAAAGCTGACATTCTGTAGTTCTATCATATTATCTCTTATTGAAGATATCAAGGGTTAGTTCCTCAAAGATACCGTTTCTTTTCTCGAGGTCAATCAGGTACTTCTCTCTTTCCTTTGTTATTTTTTTACCGCTCTGAATCCTCTCAACAATTTTCAACAGAATATGAAAGTTTTCGTAATGCTCAGAGAATCTGTTCTCTGCATAATCACGAGCCTGCCAGGTACTGATAAGAAACTGCCAGTCAGACGATTCAAGCAAGAGCAGTTCTCGTCCAGCCTGAATCAGGAAAGGTATTGCTCTTTTTTTTATTCGCTTTCTATCAATTATTTTATTAAATTTCGTTTCACATTCGTATATCTTCTTCCATGTCCATTCGGTCTCTTTATTTAACCAGATGTAATGGAAATTCCCCTTTCCCCAGGAACCTTCAGGAAGATGAACAACAGTTTCCGGGTGATTCTTTTTAAGATACTCTGAAGCAGATATAGTACATATTGTCTTCTTTGTGTGAATCCCTTTCATTATGTTGTATATCCATTGAGGCCCTTCAAACCACCAGTGTCCAAAGAGTTCTGCATCAAAGGGTGCAGTTATGATACCCGGTCTTCGCTTCTCTCTGTAAAATGTGCCAAGGATGTTCTCTATAAGATCAACAAAGTGTGCTGCATGTTCTTTCAGTCTACTCTGGGCATTATCAAAGGAGTATTCTTCTTTACGTGCAAGATCCGATTTTGCGTCTGAAACCCGCCAGTATCTGTGACCGCCCGGGAAAGATTTCTTATGGAATTCCAGATAGCTACCATCACCAGGATAGCCAAGATCCCTGCTCCATACGACCGATCCTGTTTCTGGATCCCTTACGAAAAAGGTAACACCCTTTTCTTTCCCCTTCGATACAAGGAAATAAGGTAAGTAGGGTGTCAATTCTTTTTTAACAGGTTGAGGTTTATAATCCTTTTTGAACCTTTCCCAGAGCAATTTTAGGGATTTAAATCTTCCAATATATGCACCAATGGATTCACCACCTCTTAAGAGCGGGGAATCAATAAATGTATATGTAATGCCCTCTTCTTCAAGAATCTCTTCTACTCCCTTTCTTTTTATTGCCCTCGATTTTCCAACAGGTGGTTTCCATTTATATGCAGGTCTGTATGCACATTCCGGTAACCATATACCCTGCGGTCTCTTTCCGAAATGCTTTTCGTAATTTTTGACGGCTGCTCTTATCTGTGCCTGCACATTTCTATCGCTACCGAGCAGAGGAAGATAACCATGTGTTGCAGCAGCAGTTATTATCTCAATAACCCCTTTATCCTGTAATTCTCTGAATGCTCCGATTATGTCTTTCTTCAGTTCGAGAAACTGTTGTAGCCTCTTTTTATAAAAATCAATCCAGAGTGAGGCAATTGTTTCCTTTCTTTTAAATCCTTCCCTGAGAAATTGGACTTTTTCTAATTCCGCCGACTCAATACGTTCTTTCAGATACTTTACAAAATCATCCTTGAAAAAATCATTCTCCAGTTGTTCTGCAAGCACAGGAGTAATATCTATGGTTATATGTCCATCTATCCCTTCTTTTGCGAGTCTATTAAAGACCTCAATGAATGGAAGATATACCTCGGCTGTTGCTTCATTCAACCAATCAAGCCCATGCGGCCATCTTCCATGATTAATTACATAGGGAAGATGTGCATGAAGAACCAGTTGAAAGAAACCGTAAAAAGGAGTAACGCTTTTATTTTGCATTTAGTGGTAGAGGATGGGTTACTGAATCATAGGAGCCCATATCTTTTTCTTCTTCGCTGTCTCTATGGCAATTTCGTAACCCGCATCTGCATGCCGTATAACACCAGAAGCAGGGTCATTTGTTAACACCCTTTCCAATTTTTTTGCCTGTTCATCCGTTCCATCTGCAACGACTACCATGCCTGCATGAATGGAGTATCCAATACCAACTCCTCCACCATGGTGAACAGATACCCAAGTTGCTCCTGAAGCCGTGTTTAGAAGGGCATTAAGTATAGGCCAGTCCGCAATGGCATCAGAACCATCCTTCATCGCCTCGGTCTCCCTGTTTGGCGATGCAACTGCGCCTGTATCATGATGGTCACGTCCAATAACAATTGGTGCAGAAAGTTCTCCCTTTTTCACCATGCTATTTATTATTTCTCCCATTTTTGCCCTGTCTCCATAAGCGAGCCAGCATATCCGTGCCGGAAGACCTTGAAAAGCTACCCTTTCCTGAGCAAGTTTTATCCATTTCTGCAGATGTTCATCATCAGGAAAGGTTTCAAGGAGTTTTTTGTCTGTTTTGAAAATATCCTCAGGCTCACCTGAAAGTGCCGCCCATCTGAAGGGTCCACTCCCTTTGCAGAAGAGCGGTCTTATATATTTTGGGACATAACCCATAATATCAAATGCATTCTCAACACCCCCCTCTTTTGCCCGTTGCCTTAGGTTGTTTCCGTATTCAAAGGCACACGCACCCTTTTTTTTCATATCAAGAATTGCCTTTACGTGGATTGCAATTGAATCATATACATGCTTCATATATTCCTTCGGGTTCTCCTTTCTTAAAACAGCAGCCTCTTCAACAGAGTAACCTCTTGGGATATATCCATTTAGTGGGTCGTGAGCAGAGGTCTGGTCAGTTACCACGTCTGGAATAATATCTCTTTTTACAAGTTCAGGGAGCACATCAGCTGCATTTGCCCATAATCCTATGGATTTACTCTCTCCCTTCTGAATGAATTCATCCTTTAAACGAAGGGCTTCATCGAGGTTACTCACCCACATATCAAGGTATCTTGTCTTAATCCTTCTATCTATAGCCTTCTTATCAACCTCAACAATTATTGTAACACCATCGTTCATAGTGAAAGCGAGTGGTTGCGCTCCACCCATTTCACCAAGCCCACTTGAGAGTACCCATTTTCCTTTGAGCGTTCCGCCGTACTCCTGTTCTGCAAGGGAGGAGACAGTTTCATAGGTACCCTGTAATATTCCCTGTGTACCGATATATATCCAGCTTCCTGCGGTCATTTGCCCATAAACGGTTAAACCCATTGATTCAAGCCTTGTAAACTCCTCAAAGGTTGCCCACTTTGGAACGAGAAGGGAATTTGTAATTAATACCCTTGGTGCCCAGGGATGTGTCTTAAAGACAGCAACGGGCTTTCCTGACTGCATAAGGAGTGTTTCATCGTTATCCATTACTTTCAATGTCTCGACAATCTTATCATAACATTCCCAGTTCCTTGCTGCCCTCCCTGTCCCGCCATAAACAATTAGATTGTCGGGGTCCTTTGCGACCTCTGGGTCAAGGTTGTTCATAAGCATCCTCAAAGGCGCCTCAGTCTCCCAAGACTTGCAATTAAGCCTTAAACCCGT
The DNA here is from genome assembly GCA_004375965.1 of Candidatus Cloacimonadota bacterium. Lineage (GTDB taxonomy): Bacteria > Hydrothermota > E44-bin80 > E44-bin80 > E44-bin80 > SOIS01. The sequence goes on from SOIS01000111.1 coordinate 5,561, forward strand.
TGGCGCCTTCACTAACCGTTCTCCTGCAACGCTTTTTCTCATTTTCCCTTCTCTCTCAGTAACCTCAATTTCTACATTCAATTTTCACACAATAAATCACCAATGTCAAGCAAAATGAAAAACCGCTTAAATCCTGCCGCCAGACTACCACGTTCGGCAGCAATCAATGTAATGTATCCACACCTGCCCGATTAGATATGGAATCATCCAAGAATGCACTAGCTGCGTCTTTGCCTACCATTCGCAGTATTTTTCAAGTATTTATCTAATGCGTCTCTTGGGCAAGGAACACACGAGGTTCTTCAATATCTGAATGGAGTTATTGATTTACCTTAATAAAAACATCTTTCATATCAGATGGGTCATACTGAATTTCCCACTTTTTCATAAACGTCTGACCTGCCTCCAGAACCTTTTCGTACCCGGCAGAGTCTTGTAGTTTCACTGTTCCCTTAATCACTTGAACAAATAGAAACTGATCAGGATCATGATCTACTATTAATACGACTTTGGCTTTCTCAATTTCCTCCTTACTCGGCATCAGATCCATATAGTCATTCTCTTCAGCCATGACCACGGAAATGGGTAATAGAAAATCCGTTAATGAAGCCAATAAGATTTTGCGCCAATCATCGTCCGAAAAGGGACGATTCTCCCCGCGAACACCAGAAGCTACACCGCATTTAATATCCCATGTCGTTTCTGGTCCACCCAACAAAAGAGATAATGCTCCATAGATATGATTAATAATCGATGATTCTCCCTTTTTGCATGGGTCTTCGAGCTGAACACTGGAATTTGAGCCAATACGTATCGTGACGTCGCCAGAGAGACGTATTTGTACACGACTCTTTGGTCCTGTTTTGATGACAGCACCTTTCATATCTACCGCATCTCCCGCTCCGGCATCCTTCCCGTTTATCTTCACATCTCCCTTGGCAAAATCCACATGACCTGGACAATCTGGTTCACCATCCTTCCCTCGCGGAGATCCATTGAGCCGTTGGTTCCCGTTTCTGCCCGGCTGAGCCATACCACCGGCAGGATTATACGTCGGTTTACCTCCAGGATTCCCCGCGGTGAATAACTGCAGAAGTGGACCAAGAAAGGCAAATTCACCATCCAATGGGCTTGACGAGCGCGCACATCCCCACAGGTACCCCCCCTCTCGCTTTGAAACTTCATATTGCCAAGCCTCTTTGACCAAATCAATGGGATTATAGTCCTTCCATTTCTCCTGCTTGGAAAGATAACCATCGGTTGCATCCTTAAGTGCCATCGCATAATTACCCAGATTCACCACGTCGTCAGCGCTCCCTGCAGGGGTAAACTGCTTATCCAGATTGATGAGCTCCTTCGCATGTTTTGCTACCCCTTTATACCGCTCCTTTAATCCCGGAAACCTGCCTGGAGTTTCACCAACCTTTCCCTTTCCTTTGGAAACACCCAAGAATGTCCATCCCGTATTCATCCACTGGATTTGTAGCCTCTTCCTCGGATTCCCAAGATCTATCCGCTCAAAACGTATCAAACGGAACGCATAACCTCTTAGAGACGGTTCGCCTGAAATGGTCAACGGCTCGACACTGTCATCATATTCCGTTTCTATGCGATTACCAAAACGATCGCATATCGAAGTGATTCGTCCCTTTTGGTCCCGCTCAATCTCCAGTGGTTCGGGAACACTGAGCTCAATCCGTATCTCTTGATAGCCATTGGGAAAGTAACGTATGAAATATCCATCCGGGTGATAGGACCACCGCCCACGGGGAACCTTACGGTCTCCCTTTTCAGGCGGAGGAACACCGTGCAATACCGCTATGCGCTCCAGTTCCTCGTATGTTGCGGTGCCCTCTGTTAGCTTCTGCCGTAATCGTGCTTCTGCCTTCAATACACGACGAACGGGAGAAGGGACAGCCTCAAAGGCTTTATCCATCATATCTTCGGGAATCAGCGCCAGTGCCCCACCGTTAAGCTCGAAGATCTCCTTTGGCGTGAGAAGTTTGGCAGCTGTCAGCTGCATCTCACGTGACATATCGCTAATCTTCGTGCGCGCGATGATTGCCCACAAAAGAACCTGAAAATCCTTTTGCGGTATCTCCGGATGGTTATATGTACTTTGAAGGATCTTGCGAACAATCGCTGCTTTTGGTCCTTTCTGCGGTGCAAAGAGGTAACCATCTCCTCCACGTCCCTCGTCTGGAACGTAGGTTCCCGCTTTCATGCAGTAGCTCTGCGCGTGAAATTCATACAAACCAGGATACTCCAAGACAAAACCCCCGTTCGTGGTTCGGGGTAGCAGAGCCATCGGCAATAGGAATTGGGGGTCGAAATCATCGAGGAACGGAACCTCGGTGACCGCATCATTGATACTGGTAGTAATCGGAGGTTCACTCTTGAGAATCTTATC
>SOIS01000218.1 GCA_004375965.1 Candidatus Cloacimonadota bacterium
TTGTTCTGTAAAGGGAGGAGAAATGATGAAAGGCGATTGGAGAGCATCAAACAGGGTTAAGCAAATCTCAAAGTCTGCAATCCATGAAATGACGAGATTGTCCAAAGAAATAGAAGACGTGGCATTTTTATCCTGGGCAAAGCCAACTTCTGATACGCCAGAGCATATCAAAGAGGGTGCAATTGCTGCAATCCGGGATGGACTTGCAGGCGGATATTCCGAAACTTCTGGTCTTTCGAAGTTACGGGAAGAGATTGTCAAAAAACTCAAAAGGGATAACAATATAGATGCAGATGTTTCTCAGGTAATAGTTACCGTTGGTGCAATTGAAGGATTATCTGCCACTGTAATGGCTATGATTGATCCTGGTGATGAGGTGATTCTACCTTCTCCAACCTATTCTACCCATATTCGTCAGGTTGTTATTGCCTCGGGAAAGCCGGTCTTTGTCCCTACTATCGAAGAGGAAGGATTTGTTCTCGATATTGAGGGAATAAAGAATGCAATAACCCCGAAGACAAAAGCTATTATATATTGTTCTCCATCCAATCCAACCGGTACTGTCTTTAGTGAGGAAGAGTTGCGTCAATTAGCTAAGGTATCTATAGATAATAACTTAATGGTTATTACAGATGAAGCTTATGAATATTTTACTTATGATGGACACAAACATTTCAGCATTGCTTCGATTCCTGAGATGAAAAAGAGTGTGGTTAGTTGTTTTACATTCACAAAAACCTATGCTATGACAGGTTGGAGGGTTGGATACCTACACGCAGATGAGGAGTTAATTCCTCAGATTGGTAAGGCACATATTCCTCTTGCCATTTGTGCACCTGTGGTTTCTCAGTATGCTGCGCTTGCAGCTTTGCAAGGATCACAGGATTGTGTTGTTAAGTTTGGAGAACATTACTTAGCCACTCGCAATCTAATGTGCGAACGCCTCGATACACTCAACTCAGTTTTTGAATATCAAAAACCAGGTGGCTCGTATCTTATGTTTCCCAAGATAATAACAGAGGAAGGCAAAGACTCAGCAACCTTCTGCAAGAAACTCTTGCGAGAAGCAAAGGTATCAACAACTCCCGGCATCGCATTTGGACCAACAGGCGAAAGACACCTGCGATTATCGTTCTGTGTTCCTGATGATATGATAAACAAAGCGTTTGATAGAATGGAAGCGTATTTCAAATAGGTTACCTGGTCAGGAAACTTTGCCACATACCAAAATTGTTTTTCTCCTTGACTTCTCTTTTATTTTTATTTACAATTCGTTAAAGAAATGATAGAAAGAAAAATCAAAATAACCGAGAAACAGGATGGAAAGATTACACTCACTGTACCTTATAATCCGATTCATATTAAAAAGCTCAAGAGTATAAAGGGACATAGATGGAATCCAAAAGAAAAATGCTGGATATTTCCTAAATCCGATGATGTTATAAAGCAACTCTTTAATATTTTTAAGGGTAAAAATCTCTGGGCAGACCCATCTTTAAGACAAGAGAAAGAAGATAATATCTTTGAGGATTTACGAAAAGAGATGGTATCAAGAAAATATAGCCCAAAGACAATCAAAGCCTATCTTCGTTACAACAGAGTTTTCTTGGAGTTTACAGGAAAATCCTTCACGGATATTTCCGATAACGATATACGGAATTATTTGTCTTATCTGGTTGAGGAGAAAAATGTGTCTACCTCATCGTTAAACTCCTCTATTAGTGCCCTTAAGTTCTATTACGGCATTATACTAAAGCGTAAGTTCGTATATGAGGTAAAACGCCCAAGGAAAGATAAAAAATTACCTGTAGTATTGAGCAAGGAGGAAATAGCAAAAATCTTATCTTCTGTCAACAACATAAAGCATAAAGCAATCTTAATGCTGGTCTATTCTGCTGGATTACGGGTGAGTGAGGTAGTAAGATTAATGCCCGAGGACATCGACAACAAGAGAAAGCTCATTCATATAAAAGGGGCAAAGGGGCGAAAGGATAGGTACACACTTCTTGCTGATTCTGCTTTAGACACTTTACGGAACTACTGGAAGAAGTACGAACCCAAGAAGTGGCTATTCCCCAGTACAAACCCAGATCGCCATCTCCATTATAGGAGTGTAGAGAAGGTTTTCGCCAATGCATGCGAGAAAGCCAATATATTGAAAAGGGCTACAATTCATACTTTGAGACACAGCTTTGCAACTCATCTTCTGGAAGCGGGAACAGATTTAAGATACATTCAAGAGTTATTGGGTCATAAAAGTTCCAAAACAACGGAGATTTATACCCATGTGAGTAAAAGTTCTATCGGCAAGATCATCAGTCCGTTAGATAGGTTTGAAGAGGAGAAAAGTGATAAATATGGTAATTGAAGAGGTTAAGTTTGGGATGTATATCCGAAGTACGTCGGATATACCCCCAAATTGGAGGTATATGCGAACTTGTTCGCATATACAACGTTAT
>SOIS01000219.1 GCA_004375965.1 Candidatus Cloacimonadota bacterium
AAGAAGTACAAGCAGCAGAGGAGTGGGGGAAAAAGGAAGCAGAACAGTATGTCAAGACAATTTAGCCACAGATGGACACAGAAACATTTTACAACCTAAGAATCTTAAAAGATTGGTGAAACTGTAAAAAAATGTATTTATATCTTCTGAAAATAGAACTGCAATACTGCAAAACAGCAGAACTGCAAAACAGAAAAACATGATTCTAACAATAATTGCAGGTTTGATTCTTTTTACCGTTATGGTGATAAGCCATGAATTTGGCCACTTCATAGCAGCAAAAAGTACAGGTATTGCTGTTATAAGATTTTCTGTTGGGCTCGGACCAAAGCTATGGGGCTTTCGCTTCCGGGGCACAGAATATAGACTCTCTCTTTTCCCTGTAGGTGGATATGTAAAGATGAAGGGTATGGAACTTGGTGAAGTAAAGGGAGAGAAGGACGAATTCTTTTCAAAGTCTATTCTTGTAAGATCATTTGTTGTATTGGCAGGACCATTTCTAAACCTTGTTCTTGCTTTTGTAATTTACTTTTTCACTATACTTTCTTTTGGTTTGAATATAACCCCGGGAACATCTATAGAATCTGTCTATGAAAATTCATTAATGAGTGAAAGGGTTGAAAAGAGAGACGAGATTATTGAATTAAACAATAAAGAGGTTAGAAATTGGTATGAAATTGCAATAATTATAGAGCAAAATCCTGATTCACTCAGTTTTCTCATTAAACGGGGTGATAGCCTTTTTACTGTTCATAGTGCATATAAGAAGGATGAAGAATTTCCCCTCGTTCCTATGATAGAACCTGTTGTAGGTATCGTTGAAAAAAACAGTCCAGCATGCAATCTCGGTCTTAAAAAAGGTGATAGATTTCTCTCCATAAATGGAAAAGAGATAACGAGCTTTGAGGATATGAGGAAGAAAGTTCGGAAAAATCCCGGAAAAGAGTTGCAGATTGAATGGATGAGGGATGAAGAAATAATGAAGGGTAAGGTGGTACCAAGAAAACAAAAGATCCAGGAGAATGGGGAGACGAAGGAGATAGGTCTTCTTGGGGTTGTTGCAGAGACAGAGAAGTTACGATTTGGGCTTATTGGTTCACTCAAAGAAGGTTTTGTGAGAACAGGGGAAAGTATAAAGTTGATTATTAGAGTGATTGTAATGTTATTTAGAAGACAGATTTCACCCAAAACACTCGGTGGCCCAATTGCAATATTTCAACTCGCAGGTGAATCCGCTCGTTTGGGATTGGAGTTCTACCTTGGATTTATGGCCCTTCTCTCCATCAATCTTTTTATATTTAACCTCGTTCCTTTTCCACCACTTGATGGCAGTCATATTCTTATTTTTGGCATAGAGAAATTGACGAAGAAGAGACCAACAGAGAAACAGATGCTTCTGATACAACAGATTGGTTTCGCAATCCTCCTTCTTCTCATTGCATTCATTTTTTACAACGATATAATGAGAATAAGGACAAAGTAATTATAGATTAAAAACCTTACAAACTGTTCACTTTTTGAGCATATTACCCCTTCTTTCTTTTATTTCTTACCTTCCTAAGTCCTTTTTTTCCAATAACATATAAAATTTCTCCTACTGGCACAGAACTTGCTTTTTACTTTATTAGTGAGATGGATGTAAAGCTGGTAAAATATGGAAACAGTCATGACTAAAATACAGGATTAACCATTCTCCTGGTGGAAGACGACCAGGAACCTTGCGCTGGTCATGCTGCAAAATATTTTTGCATCTTATATCTTTAAAAACTCTGCTGTGTTGAGTATTTTTATTTCCTTGATTACTCTTATATCAAGGAGATGCTTATCCCCCGTTACTATATAATCTGCTTTACCATCAATTGCACATTCCAATACTCTATTATCTGCATCATCCTTGCAAATGGAAACTCTGCTTTTTGTTGGAATAATTTCTGCAATCTCTTTGAGGTGTTTTACAATATAGTTTGCATCTTTACTGGTTACTTGAAAAGGCTTCTCCTTCGTAATTAATACATTTATTAATTCCTTCAATAAAGGTTCAGAAGTTAAATAAGTAATGTTCCCCTTCCTTGCACTATTCAGTATCGCCTTGGGCTTTCCTACCCAAAATATGGCAGAAATCAAAACATTCGTGTCAATAACAACACGCATTCTATTTGCTTTCTCGGTAGGATGTCACAATTTTAGATATATCTTCTTCCGTTAGGTGAGAAAATCCTCTCTCTTTTGCCAAATTTACCGCCCATTCATCAAATTCAATCCATTTCTTTCTCTTTTCTTTCTGAATCAAAAACTCTATAAAGTTCCAAACTTCCTTAACCAGTTCTGGTGGGAGTTTATCAATTTCTTTTTTTATATACGATTTTTCCTTTGTATTCATAACCATTTCATCCTCCTCTTTTTCTATGTAATATATTAAGATTAAGAAAAAGTCAAGTTCTTTTCACTACATTT
>SOIS01000114.1 GCA_004375965.1 Candidatus Cloacimonadota bacterium
TGAAAAAGGGGTTATTAAACTTACTCACTCTTATTCCTTTCTCTCTTTTCTTTGCACAACACCTTGTTGGACTTTCTTATGTTGAGTCCTCAACAGGACTAACACCGCCTACACTTGATGGTGGGAGAACAGAGGTAGAGATGGCAGATATTAACGGTGATGGGAATATTGATCTTCTTTCGATTGGTGACCACGGCTCTCCCTTTATAAATACAGATCAGCACGGCATTATGGTATGGTTTGGAGACGGAAATGGTTCCTGGAGTGTTTATATGAATGGTAACTTTGGTTATGGTGGCATAGCAGTTGGTGATGTAAACAATGATGGATTACTCGATGTGGGTTATGGTATGCACCACAATTATTCAGGTAATGATTTCGGTGACCAGCTCATTGAAGTTGCGCTTGGAGATGGAACAGGACAGAACTGGCAACCATGGGATGACAGTTTAGCAATGGAAGGGCAAGATTGGGGAATGTTTGGAACCGATTTTGCAGATTTTAACAACGACGGTTTACTTGACATCTGCTCAAATGCATTTGGATTCGACGATGGCATCCATGCCTATATAAACAATGGAGACGGAACTTGGCATCGTACCTTTGGATTTATTGGTGGAAATTCTCGAATGGATATTGTATTCGGAGATATCAATAACGACGGAAATGGAGATTTTGCAGTAGGTCACCAGGGTGGAACGGTCTATATTGGGGATGGCAATGGCAATTTTACCGTTGGTGACGGAAATCTCCCACCTGGTGGAAACCTTGGATTATCCGGTGTTAACCTTCGTGATATAAACAATGATGGAGGTGATGAAATCGCATTCTGTAACAGCAATGGAGGGGTGGAAGTATGGTCCTGGGTAAGCGCAAATACCTGGGTAAGTCTCTCCGGTTCGCTTCCTACTTCGGGTCCATACGATGCGGCGCAACTCTTTGATATGAACGTTGATGAATATTGTGATATTGTCGCATTCGGTACAGGAACAGTGACAATATGGACGGGTGACGGTGCGGGAAATTGGACAGAGGAAACAAGTTTTACTACTCCATCTCCTGGATATTTTGAAGCATTCAGAGTAGGTGGAGATGCTGATCACAATGGTTTTCCTGATATTGTACTTGTTGCAGACGAAGGTTCCTGGCCTTCGGACAGAAATCACATACGGTTCTTTAAGGAAACATCAATTCCAGAAACCCTCTCTATCCATTCAATCTATCCCCATGGATACGAAAAATTTTATGCGGGTTCAGTTCATTTTATTGATTGGATAAGTAGTGTTCCAGATACACAACCTACCTCTGTTATGCTCGAACTTTCAACAACAGGGAATAGTGGACCATGGGTGACAATTGCTGATAATCTTCCTGATAATGGAAAATACCAGTGGTTGATTCCTGATACCATATCATCACAAGACTGTTTTTTTAGATACACGATTTTTGATCAATCCGATACAGCAGAATGTATAACTCCAGCACCATTTGAGATTATGCCATCGCTCTCTATATATCAGAACCCTCCTACTGAAATAATGTCAAAGAACGACCTGAAAATTATCCCCTCTTTTATTGCGCATGGCGGGGTGCAGATTTATTATGAAATAAATAAAACGAGTACAGTAAACCTTTCAATCTATGATTCATCTGGAAGGGTTGTAAAAAAACTTATCGATAGAAAGCAGAAAAGAGGTCATGGTAATGTTTTGTGGGATGGAAAAGATGAAATGGGTTTTTACGTAAAGAATGGAATCTATTTTATTCTATTAACAATAGAAAAAGAGACAATCTCAAAAAAAATTGCTCTTATGAAGTAGAGGAAATTAGATATGGATTTGGCTCGAGTAGATAGTTCTTAACATAGTCAGAAATTGCCTCTTCAAGTGAAGATATCTTCTCTTTATATCCAAATTTTATAATTTTCGTTATATCCGCCTGTGTAAAGTTCTGATACTGTGATTTCAGATAATCCGGCATCTCAACATATTCAATATTCACTTCCCTATTCATTGATTGAAAAACAGCCGATACAAGGTCATTAAAACTTCGAGCAATTCCTGTCCCGATATTGATAATGCCATTTACATCTGGATTATCATAAACAAAGAGTGTCATGCGGACAGCATCCTTTACATATATGAAATCTCTAACCTGTTCGCCATCTTTATAATCATGACTATTGGACTTAAATAACTTCACTTTTCCAGTCGATGTAATCTCACAAAACGCCTTGTGAACCATACTTCGCATATTACCTTTATGGTACTCGTTTGGTCCAAAAACATTGAAATATTTAAGCCCTGCGATCCTTTTCAAGTAACCGTTCCTTAATGCCCAGAGGTCGAAGAGATGCTTTGAATCTCCGTACATATTCAGCGGTTTAAGGCTATTCAATAGAGTGTGGTCATCAGAGAATCCCTGTTTACCATTCCCATATGTTGCTCCACT
>SOIS01000003.1 GCA_004375965.1 Candidatus Cloacimonadota bacterium
GATAAACAAAGATACAACGAAAAAATATAAAATCCTCTCAATCTTAAGCTTCATTGTCCACGATCATCTGAATTAAGCCTATAATTAATTCTCTGGTTGACCAATATACATAAAATCAGGGGAATTTGCCACTTTATGCCCAAAATTAGAGAGAATATTCGTATCGTTTTCGGCAAAACGAGGCAAAGAAAAAGAAATTAAACCACAGCCAAAGACTCTTTCATTTGTTACTTATGTTTCCCTGGGCGACGGAAAGAATTTTTGTTGCATGAGTTTGACTCATTGTACCTATAGCTATCAGGAAGTGCTTTTTAAAATGTGAGACAAAAGCAAGCTTTCCTTTTCCATCTTCCACCTGGAAGAATCTCTCATTAATAGACCGAAAATCTTTGTATCTTGGACTTTCCTCGAAGCTCTTCTTCACATCATTGAATATCTTCTGATTTTCTTCACTTTCCTTATAACTTATTATAAAAACGCTGTATCCTGCCTTATAATCACCTTTTATCCCCTTTTTAAGACGAAAAATATCTTGGGTAAAAAACGGATAGCTGTTGTATAATCCCAGGTTTCCTTTGAAATATCTTATGCTCTGTTCTATTAAATCTTTTTCTGGCAGCAGGGAGACAAAAGCAGGTTCTCTTCCTCTGCTCTTAATTTTTGTATCCACCGCTCGCGCAATCTTTTGCAATCCTTTTACTGTCTCCTCATCTTCATCAAATCCTATGAGGGTCACTACAAAGTCTCCCTTCCAGAAATTCAGATAATAATCTGCAAGTTGTGCTTTGTCGCCCAGAGCCAATTCTTTGCCTTCCGTGCTTGTTTTAAAAGTGTAAATTCCGTAGGCACCCTCAGTGCTCTCCATTTCGAAAATTTCCAGGGCTATAGATTTCCCGTTCTTTCTCGTATAATCCTGAACTATTACCTGTTTAAAGCCGTATTCATGGTATATTTCAGCACCGCCGTTTATGTATGAATACAAATCTTCTCCCTTGTATTTGCAAGGCGAGCCATCTTCTTTCCATTCCCCTATTTCATTCGTTCCTGGTAAGTATTTATTGAGGTCACCTTGGAGGGATTTAGGATTTTCTGATGAGTGAAGAAAAGGCAAATGGACAGATATTAAAAGGCTATATAGTAACAGGATTGTTGATAAAGTGATGTTTTTCATCATTTAGCTGTCTGGGCTCTAAAGTCTATCATTGATCCGAGGTCTCAGACTTACTGATTCAACTTATTAGAAGATTACTGCTTAATATGAGATTACTACGCTGCTCTCGCAACTACAATTTTATTTATATTTTTATTTCTTTAATCTTTACTTTCTGGAGGTTAATCTCTCCAAGTTTATGGTCATAGCCTCTGTTAATCATTATAATATCTTTGGCCTCCATACCCAGCAAGGTTGTGAGGTAAGCGTCAACAGCCACTCTATCCACTCCCGCCACAATTTTCTGAGGTTTTAAGAGTTTACCGGGACCCATCGGCCCGTTGGTTGTAATAAATTCAGTCGCATCCACCACACAAAGAGTCGGCTTCATGATGGTGTTTAAATCGGCAATGCACTGGTCAAGATGCTCGATAGAACTTATGTTCGTCTTCCAATCTTCTTTATGGAAAGTCCTGTTACTCTTGCGGGAATTCAAACCCATTAAGTTTTTCATCGTTCCGGTGAATTTGTTTCCTGCGTGATCCTTGGTTATGGGTATATTGATAAAGATATCATTGTTGAAGAATTCTTTCATGATTCGGGCTTCCTTGAGAACCTTGCCCTTAGGAACAGGTACAGGCTTGAAGAGAGATTCATCATTCATATCTATTAGTTTTAAAATAGCACCCTCCTCTTCCACTGCCTTATTCAAACCTGATCCTTCCCAATGTTTCCTCGTCAGCCAGCTGAGACAGTTTACCTCTTTTGCTCCTGCTTTTTTGCACATCCTAATGACAGATCGAACTATCTCAGGCTTTGTATAGGTTCCGGGATGGCGACTCTGCGTGTTGGGAAGAATGGCCACCTTAGAATTTTTGGGAACAAACTTTTCAATGCCACCGAGAAGATCTACAGCTCTGACTGCACTTTCAATGTAATCAGATCCAGAGGAGACAGCAATGTCAACCGTTTGTTGTCCAGAAGCATGAACAGACCCATCCATAAGATCGTAAATGAAACTGCTTCCTATTGTAGCGGAAATCACTATTTGCGTACTCTTTTTTACAAACTCTCTTCTCCCTATTTTTTTTGCCATAAAAACGCTCCTTTCAAAGATTTATTCAAATTTTCTCATAATCTGTTCTTAAAAAAAAGAAAAAATAGGGATAGCAATCCAGGAAAGATTTCATGAACCCGCTTTTTTCACCCCGTCCGCTATCATTTTTCTATGACTTGAGAAAGGAACATCCGGAAGATTGCCTAATGGAAAAAACTCTGCTTCCAGGGAATCTGAA
>SOIS01000060.1 GCA_004375965.1 Candidatus Cloacimonadota bacterium
ATATTTCTGCTTTTCCAGGCATGTCCGGATCTCCAGCATTTGCAATTGCTTATGGTGCCTATGAAACAATTGGAGGTCCAACAACAGTAGGACATGTTCAGAAATTTTTAGGTATTTATGCATGTATGCAGATGTTAAAAGAAGCGAAATACTTGGAAGAGATCACGTCTGAATCAAAACTAGGAGTTGTTGTTGACAAATCACTCGAACTGGGTCATATCTGGAAAGCCAGTCTAATAATCAAAATCATAAAAGAAATTGATGTTAAAAAGTATGAAAGTGAAGTATTGAAGAATTTACGGTAACGTCGCCTCATAACGAATCGGGGTCGTACTAAGAAATAACGAGATAACGAGTAACGAGTAACGAGGGACGGAGGATGTAAACTTGTAAACTTCCTATTTGCACACACAAGAAGGAAGCGGGTCAGGCTTCAAGATACAAAATAGCGATCATGTAAATTTGTACTGTCAACAACGAGATGCTGAAACAAGTTCAGCATGACAGAGCAATGAGGCACGAGGGACGAAGAATAATGAATAATGGGGACAGGAGTAAACTTTTAAACTTTTTAAAGGAAACTTGGGTCTGAATGTAAATAGAAATAACTATTGTTGTAATCTTTTCATAAAAAAACAGAGCAATACCCACCTGGTGGGTAAGCCCTGCTTGTTAATTAATGTGAGCAGGGCACACTTAACAAGCTCATTGTAAATATAATAGATATTCTGGGATTTGTCAAATAAAATGAGAATTTAAAAACTTGAAGTCTCATTTTGCGACCTCAAAATGTGGAGGAACAAGAAAGTCATAAAACCATTGCTGGAACGAAATAGAACCTTAAATTTTCTACTGCTTTTATCTCGGAGTCTTTTTGGGTAATAACCATCCCAGTATTAATACTGTGAGATCTCATGAAATTTTTCAAACTTAATGGAATCTGGTGTCTTCTTTGATATTTAACTTCAATGGGGACAATTGTATTTTTACTAACAAGAAAATCCACCTCTCCTCCTGACCTTTTATGCCAGAAGTAGATTCTCCCTGTCTCAGAAAATTTCCTCAAGAGTGAGATGAAAACGGCATTTTCAAGAACTCTTCCTCTATCTTGCCTTGCTTTAGATAGTGAGAGGTTTCCAACTGACCAGTTCAATAGTCCCGTGTCGCCAAAATATACCTTAGGCATCTTCTTTATTTCTGTTCTTATGTTGAAGGCATGTGGATGAAGAACCTTTACAAGAAAAAGTCCCTCAAGGATGGAAAGATATTCCTTTACAGTCTTAATTGATACCCCTATTTCAGTTGCAATCTCTGATAAATTAAAAAGATTTCCAGCAGTTCCAGCAACAGCATAAAAAAACTTTTCAAATGCGATTTCTTTCCTTAACTGAAAAAGAGATTGAAGGTCTCTTTTTGCGTATATCCTAAACATCTGCGAGAGTATACGAATCTTTTCTTCTTCAGTTCGTGCGAGGACCACCTCAGGGTATCCGCCAAACCTCAGATATTCTTCATAATCTCTGTAAAGAAAGTCCGTAATAAGTTCAATTCCCTTAGTAGATGGAGCGAAGATATTGAATTGAGGAATAATCCTTGAAAATTCCTCTTTCTCTGTAAAATCGAGAAACTCTTTGAAACTGAGTGGAAATAACTCTATTTCACTGATTCTTCCTATGAGTGAATCTTTGAATTTTCTATTGATGGTGATACTGGAAGAACCAGAACATATAAGTTTTATCTCAGGATGGTGATCAACTGTAAGTTTTATGAGTTTGTCAGGTTCGTTTAGAAGGTGGATTTCATCAATAAGGAAGTAGCCCTTTCCGTAAATCTTTTCAAGAGCTTTTGGACCTCTGGAAATAACGTCAATGTCATCAGGGTCTTCAAGATCAAAATAATAAACCTCATTTTTTCCCTTAGATAATAGATATTTTCCTATAAGGAAAAGCAAAGAGGTTTTTCCTACCCTTCTTGCTCCCTCAATTAAGATAGTTTCTTTTCTGCCAACAAGCCCTAACACTTTTGGTAGTATATGACGAGAGTAAAGTTTAATATTGGCAATCTCATCTCTTTTCTTCATAGTACTATTATAGACATTAACTCCAAAAAAGTCAAGCATTTTTTTACTTTTACTCCAAAATTGTAGGGAAAACTGAGGCATAAAAAATTAGGGGTCGCTCCCCCCTGGTAGAAGTGCCTGTTTGTTAAGTATTGTGACTAGGGCACACTTAACAAGCTCAATGCAAATATAATAGTTAATTACGATTTTGTCAATTGTTTTTGCACGATTTACAAAAGGGGCAAAAGGGGGACAGCGACCGTTTTTCAAAAGCCAAAATGTCGAGACTGGGAAGTTCCTCCTATGCTAAAGCTTCGGAGGACAAAAACCTGCCGAACTCTATAACGTAGGCGCGCCCTCCTACATAAACGGAAACACCGCAACGA
>SOIS01000040.1 GCA_004375965.1 Candidatus Cloacimonadota bacterium
GGCATTCTATCTATTGGAATAAAAACCCCGCTTATGAATATTAAAGGGAGTCTTATAAGATTAGAAAGCATCATAATATTAGAGGGATTATCTGTAGGTGGTGTTGAAAGAAGGCTTCCGAGCGCGGAGAAGCAAAAAGCCCCAAGGGCAATGTCAATCACTAAAATTAGTGGATTTATAATTTTTGCACCAAAGGCAAATATACCAATAAACAGAGGAACAATCGATATGACAGCACCAAAAAGAAAACCTGAAAGAATATCTCCGAGAATGATGGAAGAGATAGAAGCTGGTGTCGAGATTAGACGTTCCAGTGTCCGCATTCGTGTTTCCCAGGGAGCAATGAGAGGATTGGCTGATGAGGCAGTAAAAAAGAGTGTTATTCCCACAAGTCCTGGTAGAAGTACATCCACTGGAATCTTCCTGCCAATTGTAAAGGCCAGGAATAAAGCAAGGGGGAAAAGGAGCCCGAATATCAAAACAGGCGCCTTTAGATAATAGATTCTGGCATCTTTTTTGGCAATTATTAAAGCATATCTAAGTTGCATTTTCGTCTTAAACCACAAGCCGTTACTCTTCATTTATTCCTCATTCTTATCTATCAGATGTATCTGTCAGATGCACAAAAACATCTTCCAGGCTCGGTCCCAATGTATTCAAGGTTAAAACCCGTAATCTATTGACCTTAGCATACTCAACAACCCTGCAGGCAACTTTTCCAGGTTTTCCCGTGTACAGTTTTAGTTTATCACCCTTTTTAATTACATCGTTTACATCGTCAATTTCCATAAGTAATCCTAAATCATCTATCGTTTTATCAAAGGTAACCTCTACGGATTGCGAACTCTGGATACAATTCCTTAGATTCAGAGGTTTATCGATTGCAACGATTCGCCCTTTATTAATTATGGCAACACGGGTACACATCTCGTTAGCCTCTTCTATATTGTGCGTGGTTAAGAATACTGTTACACCATTTTCATTAAGTTCCCTGATGAGATTTTTTATCAGGCGTGTGCTCTGGACATCAAGACCGACGGTAGGTTCATCTAAAAATAGCAACTCCGGTTCATGTAAAAGTGCCATAGCAAGGATGAGACGCTGCTTCATACCTTTTGAAAAACCCCTGGTTTTCTCATTCTTTCTTTTCTGTAATCCAAGAAGAGACAGTAACTCCAAGCCTTTTTTTTCTCTTTTCTTCTTAGGAACTCCATACAATTGCCCCATAAGCATAAGATTCTCCCACGCAGATAGATCGATGTATGCGTTAGACATCTCAGGAACAATACCCATCAATATCTTTGCTGGAAATGGATTTTTCAAGAGGTCAAAACCCATGATATGAATAGTTCCATCATCCGGCTTCAAGATACCTGTCAACATCCTCTGGGTAGTAGTTTTTCCAGCTCCATTCGGACCGAGGAATCCAAACAATTCGCCTTTCCTTACCTCAAAATCAATCCCATCTACAGCGCGAATTGCACCGAAGTTTTTGCTTAAAGAAGTAACTCTAATTGCATCAACCATAAAAACCTTCTATTTAATCCACAGGGAATGAAGGAGCAATGCCCAGAGAAACTTTACTTATCAGCTTCCTCCCTTTGAGGCTTTTCGCACTCATGTTCCTTTACATCTCCATGGCATTCTTTTATCTGCTCGGGCGTACACTCCATAGGATCTTTACCTAAATGACATTTTTCTTTTTCTTTACCTTTACACATATTTACCCCCTTATTGTCCTTTGTAAACCTTCCAAGAAAAGCAAAAGACTCAGCAAAATTTTCAGGGATTAGAGAATAGTGCACCATGTTCCCCATTTTCTTACCTTTTATTAGTCTTGCGTTCTCCAGCACTCTAAGATGCTGCGAGACTGCTGGTTGAGAAACATCCAACTCACTAGCCAGTGCGTTAACACAAAGCGAATGTTCTGACAATAAGGATAGAATTTCTAACCTTGCCTCATTCGCTAAAGCTTTAAATACTTTTTCAGTCTCTTTCATTTTTCATGTTTCATAAGTATATAAGCATATAATTATTATCTTATAAATTAATAAAATATTTGAATATGTCAAGGAGTAAAAGGTTAAAGCAGCTGTTATCCAATTTAGTCATAAGTCATCAGTCTTTATTCGTAAAGAGCTAAAAGTCCTCAGCTTTCAGCTGCATTCTTTGCACACTTTGTACCTTTGCGAGAAAAAAATCTGAAACATTTCTCCTCCTTCCAACGTCAAACAGAGAAAAAGGAGGTTTTAAAATGAGATTAAATAAAAGGTTTTCAAAATTCAGAATAGAATATCAGCCCTCGAATGACTTAGTAAATGTAAGCTAATCAGATAAGGGTGAACAAAATTAAAGGGGCAGGTTTTTTCCTGCCCCTTTTTCTTTTTATACTCAACAACTCAACTACTTATCTAATTCCCTTTGTGGAATTCTCTGTGTTAAT
>SOIS01000095.1 GCA_004375965.1 Candidatus Cloacimonadota bacterium
AGATGAGTAAGATAATAAGGATCTAAATCCTTGATAATCGCCAGAGCTTTTTCTTTCTCTCCTTTGATCGCAAATATATAAGCACGGAGATATTGGATACCAAGTTTATCTGGATAAAGCTTTTCTACTCGGACTATTTCTTCTTTAGCTTCATCATACTTTTTCATCATGATAAGTTGTCTTGCATAAAAAAGACGGAGATTATTATCGTCGGGCTCAAACTCTAATGCCTCTTTTAGAAGCTCAGCCGCCCTTTCAAATTCCCCAATTTTCATATAACATTGGGCACAAACATCCCGATATTCTATATATAAAGGATCGATCTCTATGGCTCTGGAATAAAATTCAATAGCCTTGCGATATAAACCAATATCTTTAAAAAAACCACCGACATAATAATTGACTTCTGGGTTGGCTGGTTCCAATTCAAGGGCTCTTTTGTAATATTTAAAAGCTTCGTCCCAATCGCCTTTATAAAAGCAAGACCATCCAAGGCCCACATTCGCTTCTGCTAAGTCCTGGTTTATTTGATAAGCTTTCATATAATTCTTCACCATTAATTCAAAATCCGTCCATTTATCTTCATCGACAAAACGTATCTGGTAGATGTTACCGAGACCCCAATAAGCTAAAGCAAAATCCCCTTCGGTTTCAATAGCTTTTTCATAATTCTGCACTGCAGCTTCAAAATCTTTTGGTCCATTAGAATCTTGATATCGTCTATCAAAATGCTTTCCTTTCATATAGGATTTGTATGTTTCGGTGTTTTTTGGCTCTTTTTGCTTAAATGCTTTTAACCTCTCTTCGATGAATGGCACATCCAATGCATCTGCTATATCTTGGGATAATTTGTCCTGAACTTCAAAAACATTCTCAAACTTTTCATCGTATTCAAATGATTTGATGACAAAATCTTGATTTGTATTTACGAGCTGAGCAGTGATGTGGATTTTCTCCTCTTCTTTTTTGAGATAAGGCACCACGATTGTTTTAATATCCAGCTCCTTTCCGATTTCCCTGTTACTTTTAACTTTATCTTTATAGCGACTCATAGTGCGGTAAGGGATTACTTTCAATCCCTCGCAACTGGAGAGCTTTATGATTACAGCCATGGTCATCTCTTCACAAAAAGGTCCTTGATCTTTATTCTGGCTTGTATCTTCAAAAGGAAGCACTGCAATGGAATTTCTCCATTTCATTCCCCCAGTTTCCAGAATTCGGTCTAAAAATAAATATCCAAGGACAATGATCGCAATAACAAGGAGGCTTCCTGGCAATAAGAAAGTTAGGAATGGTTTTCTTTGGACTCCTATTCTAGGCTTTCTCTTGGGAATAACCTTAACTTTGGTAGAAATTTCTTTCTCTATCTTGTTTAAATCAGAAAAGAGTTCCTCTGATTCTTGATATCTCTTCTCTTTATCCTTCTCCATGCATTTCAGTATCAGGCGGCTGAGATCTATAGGAATTTGTGTGTTGAACTCTCTGGGATCGGGCGGTATCTCGGTTTTATGCTTCAAGGCTATACTTAAAGATGTGTCTCCCTTGAAAGGTACCCTTCCGGTTACCATTTCAAAAATAATGACTCCCAATGAATAAATGTCAGAACGCGGGTCTGCCTCTTTCCCTTCCGCCTGTTCTGGAGATATGTATTCGGGTGTTCCGATCATATCTCCTGTAGCAGTTATGCCTTTTGTCTTAAGGCAGGAGGCTATCCCAAAATCCATAATTCGTGCATTTCCTTCTTTATCTATCATGATATTCCGGGGCTTTAAATCACGATGCACAATCGCTAAACGATGCGCTTCAGCTAGCCCTTCGCAAATCTGTTTAGCTATGGAAATGGCTTTCCTAGGATTTAATTGCCCCACCATTCTAATAATACTCTTTAAATCATCGCCAAGCACATATTCCATGGTGATGTACAGAATTTCTTCTTCTTCATTGAGATCATACATCCGGCATACGTTCTTATGGGTTATCTTGCGAGCAAATTTCAGTTCGTTCCTAAAGCGCTCAATTATGTTCTCATCAGTAGCAATCACAGGTTTAATGAGTTTTAATGCTACCTCTTCATTTATCTTTTTATCTAATACTCGGTAGACGTTGCCCATGCCTCCTCTCCCCAGCTCTTCGATGATTTCGTACCTGCTAGCCAGAGTACTTCCTCGGTTTAATTCTTTTATAGGTGTTTGCTCAGTCATCATACTTAACATTCATTCTCTCCTTATATTATTTAAGATAAAAAGTCAATAAAAATCTAAAAAAAGCCATATATGATGAAAATATCAAAAAAAAACCTATATATATAGATTCGATTTAAAAAAATTTTTAGATTATTCTAGAGCTTTGACTGCGCTTTCCTTCCTATCCCTGTTCGTATGAGAATAAATCAGACTTGTGCTTGTCTTACTATGACCAAGAAGCTC
>SOIS01000244.1 GCA_004375965.1 Candidatus Cloacimonadota bacterium
AAAGGAGGTGAAATGGCTAGAACAAAAACAAAGGGCAAGTTAAAGAGACATAAACTCACTGTAAAAATGAAAAGACGATTTAAGAAACTTAAGAAGAAAGGCAAGTAAAAGTATCTTATAAATCCCATTTTTCAATGAAATTAAAGAACAAGAGGAATTTTGAGTTGATATTTCTTGCATTTTTTATAGTTGTATTTATCTTTCTTTTTCTCTGGAAAACTTCTTCAATGATAATCTCTCCACCACGGTTTCTTGGTACTATTACGCCAGGTGTCTACGGACTCAAGTATGAAGAGGTTGAATTTATGACAGATGATGCTATCCCAATAAAGGGATGGTTTATCAGAAATAGGTCTTCCAAAGCCACAATCATCCTATTGCATGGCTTTGCAGTTGATAAGAGTGACCTTTTAGATGTTGCTCTTTTTCTTTTCAAGAATGACTTTTCTGTCCTCTTATTCGATTTCAGGGCACATGGATATAGTGGAGGAAAATATTGTTCACTTGGATATTTTGAAAAAATGGATCTACGGGCAGCTGTTAATTTCCTAAAGGAAAAAGGAGACGAAAATATTGGTTGCTTGGGGTTTTCAATGGGTGGGACGGTTGCTCTCTTAGAGGCCTCCATAAATCAACATATCTTAGCCATTGTCTCAGATAGCGGTTATCTCTCTTTCAAAAGTGCTGTCCGCGACTTTGCAAAGGCATATTATCACGCCCCTGAATATCCTTTCATCCCTCCAGCAGTCTGGACAGCAGGAAAAAGGCTTGGTATTAACCCGAATTATGTTGACCTCACCCTTTGTGTTGGAAAAATCTCGCCAAGACCGATCTTTATCATTCACGGAAGAGATGATAAAGAAATAGCTTTGATAAATGGATTGAAAACCTATGAATACGCAAAAGAGCCAAAGGAAATATGGATTGTGGAGGAAACGGGACATCTCGGTGCGTACGCTGTTTACGGTAAGGATTATGAAAAGAGGATAATTTCATTCTTCAAAAAAAATCTGTAAAGATCAATAACGTATTCTATAAAATAGAACAACTTCAGTGTAAAATTTAAACCCACTATTTTTTTATTAATTCTTACGATTGCCCCTTTTTTCAGTTTGTTTTTTTCTTATAAAAAGCGATTGAAATACAAGGACTTAATCTAATAATAAAATTTTTTTAAAAAAAATTAAATTTTTTCCTTGACAAAAAAATCTTTTTCTGCTAAAAATGTGTGGATAACTTTTTTCTATCTTTATAATAGGGAAAAAAGGAAAAGAAAAAACCTTAAAATTGGAAAATTAATAGACTGTGTGGAAAAATTTTGATAAATTCAATTATTTATCTTAAGTTAATAAATAACAGATGTTTACAGTTAAACTGAAATGTGGATATTTTTGTGGATAAGTTGTGTCGTTTCTGTTAAGATTTTTATATTAAACCAAAATTTAGTATATTTCAGACTGTGAAAATGTGGATAACTTATTATGGAACTTAATGGACTCTCTCTTTGGGAAAAAATTCTTGAAAAACTAAAAGAAAAGGTTCCTGAACAAACATTCAAGACATGGTTTTCTCCGACAAAAGGACTCAATTTTTCAGAAGACACCCTTTTTGTTGAAGTTCCTAATCCATTTTTCATAGACTGGCTTGAGGAGCATTATATCAACATCTTGAGTGATATAGCGGTTTCTCTATTAAAAAGAAAGATGAAAATCTCCTTTAAGGCAAATACGTCAGAAGCCATGAGACCAGAACCTGTATTGAAAGATATTGTCGCTTTTCCATCACCGCGAACAAATCTGAGAGAAAGATATACATTTGAGAATTATGTTGTTGGGAAATGTAACCAATTTGCACAGGCAGCGTCTCTTGCCGTTGCTAAAGCACCAGCAAAGACCTATAATCCTCTCTTTATTTATGGGGGTGTTGGGCTTGGGAAAACCCACCTTATGCATGCAATTGGAAATTATTCTCAGTCACTTTATAGAGATTCAAGGGCTTTTTATATACCAGCAGAAAAATTTATGAATGAAATGATCTATGCCATAAAAAATCAAGAAACCCTTGAATTTAAGAACAAATACAGAAGCCTTGATATGCTTCTTATAGACGATATCCATTTTCTTGCCGACAAGGTGAGTTTACAGGAAGAAATTTTCCATACATTCAATGCCCTTTATGGAGCTCAGAAACAGGTTGTCGTCACTAGCGATAAACCACCACGAGAGATACCAGCTCTTGAGGAAAGATTAATATCTCGGTTCCAATGGGGTCTTGTTGTTGATATTCAACCGCCAGACCTGGAGACACGAATTGCAATCTTGAAAAAGAAGTCAGAGATGGATGGTATAAATGTCCCGGAGGATGTTATTTTCTATATTGCCAATAATATAAGAACAAATATTCGCGAATTAGAGGGTTCTCTTGTTAGACTTCTTGCCCTTTCTTCTCTTACAAATACTGAGATAAATCTTACAACAGCTAAGGAAATGTTAAACTCAATCATTGGAAGTAGAAAAAATCAGATAAACCTAAAGAATATATTAAAAACGGTCGCTGATTTTTTTGATGTTTCTGAAGAATCCTTAGTTGGGAAAAGAAGAACTGCCTCTGTTGTCCTTCCTCGGCAGGTTGGAATGTATATTTTAAGGGAACTTACTTCGCTTTCATTAAAAGAGATCGGTTCAAAATTTGGGGGAAGAGATCATACAACTGTATTACATGCATATGATAAGATTGGAACATTGATTAAAGAAGATAGAGAGTTTAGTAATAATATTGATAAGATAATAAGGAAGTTAACATCTTAGTTGAAAGGATGTTTATAATTTGTTAATATTGTGTGCAAGACTTAATAGGTTTTCTTTTTTTTATATTAATCAACAAGAAATAAACAAACTTTCCACATCAAAAAACTTAATACTTCCTCTTTTATCTTTATCTTTTAGAGTTATTAAACTTTCCACACACACTACTACTATAATGTTTAAATACTTCTTTTAAAAAAGAAATGTTATATAGTTAAAAGAAAGGAAGGAGGAAAACAAAAACAATTAAAAAATTGTCCAGATAAGTGTAATATGCTTTTGATAAAAAGGAGGATTTAAATGTTTGGTAAAATGAAGGAAGATCTTGTAAATGAAATTCAATCAATAAAAGAAGCAGGTCTTTATAAAGATGAAAGAATAATAATGACTCCACAGTCCGTTGAGATTGAGGTAAAAGGAGGGATAAAAGTTCTTAACTTCTGTGCCAACAACTATCTGGGTCTCTCAAGCCACCCGAAGGTTATCAAAGCAGCACATGATACACTTGATAAATGGGGATATGGAATGAGTTCTGTTAGATTTATCTGTGGAACACAAGACGTTCACAAAATTCTGGAAAAAAAGATATCCGATTTCCTACATACAGAAGATACGATCCTCTATGCAGCCTGTTTCGATGCAAATGGAGGTGTATTTGAACCATTATTCGGGAAAGAGGATGCAATAATAACAGATAAGATGAACCATGCGTCAGTAATAGATGGAATAAGGATGTGTAAAGCTCAGCGGTTTATATTTAACCATGCAGATATGAAAGATCTTGAAGAAAAACTCAAAGAGGCACAACCCGCAAGATATAGGATAATTGTAACGGACGGTGTTTTCTCTATGGATGGAGATATAGCAAAACTTGATGAAATTGTACCTCTTGGGGAAAAATATGACGCCCTTGTAATGATAGACGATGCACATTCAACAGGATTTATAGGAAAAACAGGACGGGGAACACCTGAATATAGGGGAGTTTTGGGAAAGATCGATGTAATTACAGGAACGCTTGGAAAAGCACTTGGCGGTGCGTCTGGTGGATTTACTTCCGGCAAAAAAGAGATTATAGAATTGCTTCGACAACGATCAAGACCATATCTTTTCAGTAACACCCTTGCACCTGCAGTCGTTGGGGCATCCATAGCTGTATTTGATCTGCTTTCTGAAACAACAGAGCTCAGGGATAAACTTGAAGAGAATACAAAATACTTCAGACAGAAGATGACAGAGGCAGGATTTGATATAGTCCCAGGAGACCACCCAATTGTTCCTATTATGTTAGGGAAATTTCCGGAAGATGCAAAACTTTCGCAGGATATGGCAAAAGACCTTCTCGACCTAGGAATTTATGTCATTGGTTTTTATTACCCGGTTGTCCCAAAGGGTCAATCACGGATAAGAGTTCAGCTCTCTGCTGCGCATAATAAGGAACATATTGATAGGGCTATTGACGCCTTTACAAAGGTTGGAAAGAAATACGGTGTAGTGTCTTAATATCGTTTATCTCGTTCAAATATAAAAAAGCGATTAAAACGTTAACGTTATAACGATCTAAACGATTTAACGCACAAGACGAAATTTTCACCCACACATTTTGTCAAATATGTATAATTATAGTGAGGTGTTGTTGTCTAACTTGGAGAATTAATGAGAATTCTTGGTGAAAAGATAGGTTTTGTGGACAGGAAAACAGCGACAACACTTTTTATAATAATTCTCTCTACCTTTCTTCTTCTTTTCCTGTACCATAATGATGTATGGCGACCAATAAGATATTGGCTTTTTCTTAATGGTCTCATTCTTTTTGCAATCCCACTGATTTCAATCGTCTTCCTTGAAAGAAAAAGAAGCCTCGTTCTTCAGGTCTTATCGGGGATAGTGATAGTGATTATCCTTTTATTACTGATAAATATCTCTACGATGAGACATCTTTCTTCCATAGTGAAAAGATCTCAGGTAGTCTATCCATTATCCGTCCTCTTTACCTTAATTACTGTATTAATTCTTGTACTTGGAAAGGTAAACATTCGTTCTTACGGTATTGCACTTGGAAAGGTAAAATTCTGGTTACCTATTTTACTTCTGTTCTTTGTTTGTATGGTTCCCTTAATATTCTGGGCATCCAGGTTGCCAGCGTTCCAAAAAACCTATCCAATGATTCCCCTTGCAAAGAAAGGAATTCAAGGCTTCATTGTTGCTGAACTTTCATTCGGTATCTTTTTTATATTCTGGGAGTTCTTTTTTAGAGGATACATGCTTTTTTCTCTTGAGAAAAGAACAGGGTTTTTTATTGCTAACGGGATCCAGGCAGTCGCATTTGCATTTATGCATTTAGGAAAACCAGAATTGGAGGTTTACAGCGCCCTTGTCGGTGGACTTATCGTTGGTTGGCTTGCCTGGCGATCAAAATCATTTCTTCCCGCTTTTTTTATTCACTGGGCAATTCAATCCTCAATGGACCTTTTTGCAATTCTGAAATAACCTCCCATGTATCTTTTAATTATTGACACAGGAATGAATTTATTGTAAAACTTTCTATGCTTAAAAAACTTATTTTAGTACTACTGATTTTTTTCTCTTTACAAATTCAAGTAGTATCTGCTGAAAAAAGTCAGAAACTCTTTTTAATAAAGGCGGTTGACCCTCTCGGGAATGATATCTCAGGTGATAGACAGATTGGAGTAGTAAATAGCATATTGGGCAAACCCTTTGTTGTTACAGTCAGGGATGAAGAAAATAATCCAATTAAAAGTATTGCCATCATTTTCAAGGTACTGAATGACGAAGAGGCATTGTGTAACCCGTCTGTTGATTATACAGACATTAACGGTTATGCGAAAACCGAAGTTACGTCGGGGAAAAGAACGGGTGAGTTTATCCTTGAAGCAGAATTGCTCAGAGAACCATGTGAAAGATTAATTTTTACATATAATGTCTTTAATAGAAGATGGCTATACCTCCTTTTCATTCAACTCATTGGCGGGTTTGCTATCTTCTTTTTTGGTTTCAGGATTGCCGGAAAAGGTCTGACGAAATCTGCCGGAGGCAGTCTCAGGGAGTTACTATACCGTTTTACAAAGAACCGTTTTTTTGGCTTAGTATCGGGGATAATAATAGCATTCCTTTTGCAATCAAGCACTGCTGCAACGGTTATGCTTGTAGGTTTTCTTACAGCAGGACTTATTTCATTTATAAATGCACTATCCATTGCTATAGGAACTGCTATTGGGACAACATTGACTGTGCAGTTGATTGCATTCAAGATACATAACTACTCACTTTTGGTAATTGCAATTGGTTTTCTTCTCAATAGTCTTAAAAGACCGGTGAGGTACTATGGTCAGTTTATTCTTGGATTTGGACTCATATTTTTCGGGATAAAGATTATGGGCGAAGCATTTCTCCCGTTGAGTATGACTGGTTCACTTGAAACGTTCTTTATTTCTTTTAAGGAACATCCCTATTTTGTCTTTTTAATATCCACAATTTTTACGGCACTTGTCCATTCAAGTGCAGCTACAATCGGTGTTGTTATCAGCCTCTCATTTCAAGGGATTATTGGAATTGAACATGCCCTTCCCGTTATACTCGGTGCAAATCTTGGAACAAGCACAACAGCACTTATTGCAAGCATTAGGGGTAACAGGGAAGCGAAGATGTGTGCACTGGGTAATTTCCTTTTTAAATTGGTAACTGTTCTCATCTTCCTTCCCCTAATAGGATTCTGGAGTAATATATTTCAGAAAACGAATTGGACCATTCCTCGACAGATAGCAAACAGTCACACCTTCTTTAATATTATTCTTGGAGTTATCTTTTTACCTGTTGTAGCACCTGTTGGAAAATTACTCAACAAAATGGTTCCTCAGGAGAAGAAGGAATTACTGAAAGGTCCCCGTTTCCTCGACAAAAATATCATTGAAAACCCTTCTGCAGCGATTGCTCATGCACACAGAGAGATACTCAGAATGGCAGATATGGTTTATGAAATGTTTACTCGTTCAATGGAAGTGTTCAAGCACAACGATAAAGACCTGATGCGTGACCTTGTTAAAAAGGATGACGAAGTGGACAATCTTGAGGAGGCGATAAATGATTATCTGACAAGTATCTCTCGGGAAGAGTTGACCGATTATCAATCAAGAAGGATTACCTCTCTCTTTTTCATCACAGGGGAAATGGAACATATTGGAGACATTGTGAGTAAGAGCCTTATGGTCTATGCAGGAAAAAAGATAAAACAAGGTTTTATCTTTTCGGATGAGGGTTTCAGTGAAATAATCGCTTTCCATAGAAGGATTAAAGAAAACTTTGATAGCGCAATAGGTGCAATCACTACCTATGATAAAAGTCTGGCGGGTAGATTGATGGATGAACGAAAGGTGGGGGTTGATACGCACATAAAACTTCATAATGCTCACATTGACAGGCTGAAGCGAGGACTCAGCGAAACAATAGAAACAAGCACCATTCACCTTGATTTCATCGATGACCTTGAGCGTGTTAACTTCCATATCTCAAATATAGGCTATGCAATCCTGGGTAAAGTTGGTTTAAAGCCGTAGAAATAACATCAGGCACGGTTTCTTCACGATTATTTAAAATAAGGTATATGAAGACAAGATATATATTTATAGGCTCTTGCATCTGTCTTTTTTTGTTCCCTGTTGCACTGGTTGCACAAGACTACTATATTCAGTGGGCAGATACAATAGACAATGGGGGCTTTGATGCTGCTCAGGACGTGGCAGTCGATAATTCTAATAACATTATCGTAACAGGGTATTGTGGTTTTACAGGTGTCAATTATGATTATTTAACTGTAAAGTACGATTCCAATGGGACAATTCTCTGGCAAGATGCAATAGACAATGGCGTTGCTGATATTGCTCGCAGTGTGGCAGTTGATAATGCTAATAACATCATAGTAACAGGGCAATGTATTATTACAGGTGACCCTTATTGTCATTATTTAACT
>SOIS01000222.1 GCA_004375965.1 Candidatus Cloacimonadota bacterium
GGTAATGAAGGTAACATGCAGGGTACATACCCTATACCTGATAATGTGAGGACTCCCGGTGATGTACCTCCACCCTGGCTCCATCCAGATCAGACATTAACAGGTGGACTGAGCGCTGTTGTAACGGTTGGTGCCACAGACAGCCTTGATAGTATTGCTAATTTCTCGAGCAGGGGACCCGTAACATGGGATACTATCCCCCCCTGGAATGATTACCCTTATAATCCAGAGATGGGTTTAATAGACCCTGACATAAGTGCACCTGGAGTATGTATAACATCTCTTGATTACAGCAGTGATGACAAATATGTAGGTGGTCCAATGTGGTCGGGGACTTCAATGGCAACCCCTCATGTTGCTGGCGCAATGGCACTAATGCTATCAAAGAATTCGGGACTTGCCCAGGCAATTATGGATAGTATTCTTGAAATGACTTCGGTCGACTATGGTTTCTCTGGGAAGGATACAGATTACGGTGCTGGAAGATTGGACTGTTATGAAGCTTTTATAGCTACGCCTGTTGGTGTAGGGGAGAGTAAGGAGACTGTTTATCCGGGGGTTTTTAGTCTTTCAAAGATCGCACCCAATCCGTTTTACAACGGAACGTTTATTTCGTATCAGATACCTGATGGCCGAAGTGTTCAGACTGTAATAGAAGTATACGATATTACGGGAAAATCAGTAAAAACATTAATTAATAGTCAACATGATCCTGGCTGGCACAGTGTTTACTGGGATGGCAGGGATGGATTGGACAGGAGGGTAGCATCTGGTATATACTTTATGAGGTTCATGGCTGGGAATTATACAAGGACAGGAAAAATGTTACTTCTCCGCTAAATCTCCATTAGCAGTAGTATCTATTTTTCCTATAGTACATTTGTGAATATTAAAGAAGAACTGAAAGCGGTTTTGTTTGATATAGATGATACCCTTTTCGATCGAAAAAACGCAGTGAAAAAGGTTATTCGTCGTATTATTAAGAAACTTCCTGATCTATTTTCAGGAATACCGCAAGAAAAAATATTTAGGGCATTCCATGAAGCGGATCAGATGATATTGGAGGATTTTAATAAAGGGGAATCAGGGGATGTAGTCCGCGACAAAAGAAGCAGGAGATTTCTTAAGACTCTTGGATTGGATGAAGATTTCAGCGATAGGATAACGACAATGTATATTAGTGCATACCCTGATGTGAGTACTCCTGTTCAAGAAGCAAAGGAAGTTGTGGAGAGACTTGCTGAGAAATATTCTCTCGGAGTTATATCAAATGCTTTTCCTGATGTTCAATACCATAAACTTGAGGGAATAGGAGTAAGGAATCTTTTTCAGCTCATTTTGTTATCAGAAGAAGTTGGTATCAGAAAACCTCAGGGTGCAATATTCCAGAAAGCTGCAGAACTTCTCAATGTACAACCTTATGAGTGTCTTTTTGTCGGTGATTCGTACGATACTGATATTGTTGGTGCAAAAAAGGCTGGGATGAAAGCCTGCTGGTTTAACAGTGACGGGAAGAAAGTCCCTGATGAAGATATTAAGCCAGATTTTGAAATAACTGCCCTCTCGGAGCTTCTTTCCATCCTTCTTTAGTGTTCTTGGTGTTTCGGGAAAGAATTTCCCGAAACCAAATCTTTGTGTGTTTGTCATTGCGAGTTTCTCTCCTTGCTCTGCTTATGCGAAGCAATCTCATACTTCATTCATTCTGCAGTTCTGCGGTGTTGCTGTGTTGCAGTAAATTCTTTAAACTAATCAAACCAATGAAACAAAAGGTGTTTGTTTACACCGAAGCGTTTGTTTCCCAGCGACAGCGTTCAATTCACAGCGCAGCGTTAGTTTACAATGAAATGTTCTATTACAGAGAAACGTTTATTTTAGAGGTAGCTGCAGGTTGTAGGGGCAGACCCGTGTTTACCCCGTTAGATATTGAACTTATCTAATGGGGTGTCTTCCCTTTTACAAATTAATTTCTTATTGACATTGTTTATTGTTTCATTTATAATGCTGAAAACTTTTATTACGGAGTGAGAAGGAGGACTGGATGGAAAATTCTGATAAAAATGTGGAAGGAATCTTTAAGAGCGGTGTAAATTATTTAGAGAACGGTCAATTAAAGGATGCAATAGATGCATTTGAAGAGGTGATTGCAGTAGATGACAACGATGCTGCAGCGCACTTTAATCTCGGACTTGCCTGTATGAGGATGGTTCGAAAGGATGTTGATAGGGAAGAGTTGTACGAAGATAAAACGGATGAAGAGTCCTGGATACTGAGGGCTATATCAGAATTTAATAAGGTTTTGGAACTTGAGCCAGAAAATAAAGAGGCAAAGGATAATATAAAAGCACTTAATGAATTGCTTGATATAGGAATCTAAAAACAGATGTAAAAAATTCTGGAACTCTGTACCAATTTAAATGTTTTAAATATATAGTATGTTTAGAGTAAAAGAAAAAGCAGAAAACAAGATGTTATGAAAAAAAATTATTTCCCTATCTATACTATTTTATTAACATTTTTACTATTTTTACCCACGCTCTCTACTGGTGAGGAGATATCAGACCTCTCGCTTGCAAAGAAATTAATGAGCGAAGGGCTCTATGAACTTGCATATGATGAATTTTTTGAGTTCGCAGAGAAAAACAGGAATTCGCCAGACGCTCCTGAAGCATTCTACCTTGCATACGATTGTCTTTTTCTCCAGGGAGAGTATGCTGAAGCAAGTTCTCAGTTTAGTAAATATATTCGTGATTTCCCTTTTTCTCCATTTACACCGTTTGCACAAGAGAGGATAGGAGAAGTATATCTTAAACTCAAGGATTATGAAAAAGCAAAGGAAACGTTCGAAGGTTTTATAAAGCTTTATCCGGAGAATGAAAAAACAGAGGATGCCCTATTCTGGCTTGGTGAATCTTATTATAATATGAGGGAGTATAAGAAGGCACGGTATTACTATAATCTCTGTATGGAAAGATACCCAAAAGGTAGGTTCTATGATTATGCCCTCTTCTCACTCGGATTCAGTTACCGTCAGGAGAAAAGGTTCGATGATGCAGAAAAATTTTTCAAAACACTCATTGGTAGCCACCCACATAGTTCTCTTGTTGAAGATGCATATATCTCAATTGGTGAGATAGAATTCGAAAAGGGTGAATTAGATAGTTCATTAACAGCTTTCACTAACTACCGGAAGAATTACCCGAAGGGAACATTCTACGATAAGTCATTATTATATACTGGCAGGGTTTACACAAAAAAGAGAGAGGAGAAATTAGCAATAAAGGCATACGGAAACTTAATTAAGAATTTTCCAGATTCAAGATACACAAACCCTGCGCGTTATTATATAGCCTGGATTTATTTTGAAAGAAAAAATTACGAACATGCACTGAAGCATTTTAGAACAGTAGAAAGAACAAGTAAACTCTATTTTCCATCCCTCTACTGGTCAAGTGTAATACTTGAGAGACAGGGGAAGAGGGAAGATGCAGTCCAGCAGTTTAAAGAACTTTCTGTCATGAAAGACGCAGGTGGTTTTAGAAATGATGCTTTGTATGAGTTGGCAAGGATTAGTTATGAATCAAAGGATACGCTCGTAGCAGATAGTCTTGTTCAGGTTTTAGAAAGGACCGATAGAAAATGGAAGGCACTGCTTCTTAAAGGAAACTGTCTCTTTGAAAAGGAACGATACCTGGAAGCAATAGAGATCTACTCACAGATTATTAGGGAAGAGAAAAATGGGATAAGGAAGGATGCGATCTATAGACTTGCCTCGTCCCTCTATAATACGAAAGATTACAGAAAAGCAGAAGAGTATTTTAATGTCTACTTGACCAATTATCCTGATGGGGAATATAGAAAGGAGGCGATGCTTCTATTTGCTGAGTGCGCTTTCAAAATGAAGAAATGGAAAGATGCACTTGCACGATATAGAAATGTGAAAGCGACTTTTCCTAATACACAGGAAGCAAGACTTGCAATGATGGGTGAAGGCTGGACACTATCAAAATTGGGAAGGGATAAAGAAGCATATGCCATCCTGAAAAAGGTCAAAGGAGTTGAGGGAGAAAAAAAGGACTGGCTTACTCTTGGAGATGCTGCCTATAATGCTGGAAGATTTAATGAAGCCATTTCAAATTATAAAAAGGCATCAAAGGAGAAGGCAACCAGAGAAATAGGACTGTTCAAGCTCGGAAATACATATTACAGGATTAAAAAACAGAGAGATGCTATTAAAACTTACGATGAGTTGATTGAAAAATTTCCAATGGGTGATCTGGCAGATGATGCTTACTTTAAGAAAGGCGAAGCATTGAGAAAACTCGGGGATTATAAAAGTTCATCTATTACGATGGAGTCATTGAGAAAGTTATACCCTTCAAGTGATTTTATAGGGAGAAGTCATACACTTTCAGGGGACAATTATTTTGATACTGGTGATTTTGATAATGCACGCATACAGTATCAAAAGATGATAGAAATGCTTAAACTCCCAAGGGATACTGTAGCAGTTGTCCCTATTCATGGTATTATGAAGAGCATACAGAGAAAGGACGGAGAAAAAAGAGCAATTGAATATGCAGATATATACATTGATAGATTTAAGGGAACATACCTTTCAGAAAGAATCAGGATGTTGAAGGCAGATATGTTTTACTATTCCGGGAAAATTAAGGAGGCGGAAGAGGAATATGGAGCGGTCGAGAATAAAAGACTGAAGCCTGTTGCGCTTTACTACCAGGCACGGTCTCTTCAATTGCTTAAAAAGAATAACGAGGCAGAGAAGAGACTGAGAGAAATAATAGATGAGTTTCCTCGAAGCAGGATGGTTTCAAAGGCAGTTTTACTTCTGGGTAAGGTTCTCTTTGAAGGTAGAAAATATTCAGAAAGTCTCAAATTTCTTGAGAAGACAGGAAAACCTGAAACAGAAGAGGATTTTGAAGTAGTCTATATAAAAGGCGAGGTTTACTTAAAACTCAATTATAAGAAAAAGGCAATAGAAACATTTAAGGAAATTAAAGATACGGGACATGGCAAATGGAAAGGGAAAGCACTCCTTCGTCTTGGGGATATAATGCTCGATGATGAAAAATTAACCGAGGCATTCTCCTTTTATGAAAAGGCAGAAAAAACAGGTGAAAGCGAAATTATCCCAGAGGCATATTATATGAAAGGTAAAGTGCTTGAAAAACAAGGAAACGATAAGGAAGCACTCAAGACATTCTTAAAGATAAAATATAATCTTCCCGATTCTCCTTTTACTACAAAGGCACTCTTTGAGGCTGCGGAGATTGCTCTCAGGACAGGGAAGAAACAGGATGCACTAAGTCTTTACAAAGAGGTTATAGAGAGGAATGATGATAAAACGCTTACTATCCGTGCGAAGGATAGGCTTAAAACTATTAATCCTTAGTTTTCTTATATACTCTGGCATAATAAGTTCAGAGGAAAAAGAAGAGAGACTGGAACTTCCCGATGTCGTGATCTATGGCAAATACCTTGGTAAGATGCAGTTTAGTCCAAAAAGTGACTTTTATGCATACTTAAGCCAGGGCAATCTCTTCCCCCTATCAAGAACTGTTTCACCGGAACTCCGATTCCCACCACATAGAAAAATGCCAGGAGAAACTCGACCAATCTTTAATTACTGGGTACTTTTAGATGCCGGTGCAGGAAATTGGTGGTCTGATAAGGTTTTCCTTGATTGCGGATTACGGAATGATATGGGGTTTCTTTCCCTCCGCTTTACTGATTTTAGAAGAAAGGGATGGGAAGAGGACCATTCAGTAAATAACGATTTTTTCAAAATCAAAGGTGTTTTAAATCAACAAGACTATTACATATCAGGAGACATCTTTTATAATTACAACAAGATTATTAAAGGGGTGGAATCCCCAAGTGATACTATTACGACTCATGGTGGTGGTGTCGGTCTCCTCTCACGGTTTGAGTTTGATCCGTTCAGAATATCACTCTCTGGAGATTATTTTCTCAACCATTTTTTAGACCGTTATTTTAGTACCATTTCTACTGGATTCCCTGAAACGCTCAAGGAAAATATATATAGAATTTCTGTTAACTATTTTAGCCCTTTTGAATATTTTGATATTTATGGAACTGTGTCTATGGAAGGAAGTGGTATGGATGTTTTTGATGAGAGAAACACGAAAACCATAACATCAACCGATGTTATTCTTAAAAAAAACTTGAAAGAAGTTGTTATCTCACCAGGGATAAGAATTTTCATAGAAAATGGAAAGGTTAGCTTATCTCCACTTGTTTCTTTAAAGGCAACGATTAAGAATCTCCAATTGTATCCGTTTATTAGTTATTCAGAAAGACACAGAACCAATACGTATAGAGATATTTACAAAAGATACCCTTTCGTTGTTTTGGAAATAGATGACTACACAATCCTTAAAGAGAAAGATTTAACAGGAGGTTTTGAAGGTAGATGGCAGAAACTTTCATATATGGTATCATACAGCCATATTGAATATGATAATTATCTAATGTTATTAGCTCCTCTTATTGAGGGTTTTTCATTCAGAAGTACAAAAAAAGATGTCGTGAAGACGGACATTTGTTTTGACATAAATGACTTCAGCTTTGACATTGAGGGATGTTACACCCCCCGTGAAAAGATTCCTTATGAACCAGTATTCGAGTTTAAAGCTGCTGTAGGGTATAAAAGATTTTCCCCGATTATTCTTTTCACAGGGTTAAGCAGTTCATTTGGCATTCAAAAAAGACTTGAAGAGATAGATATATTTCTAATAAATGCAGGTGTTGAGAGTCAATTTCTCAAAAACATTGCTCTCAGGTTTGATGTAGAGAACATTTTTGATCAGAGATATGAAATATGGGAAGGATACACTGAAGGTGGAGTACAATTCTATGCTTCCTTTAGATTCAAGGCAACCAACTAAAAATAAGAAAACATTAGGCGCAAGTTGAAAATCAAAAGATGGAGGAGATAAAATGAGTTTAATGGCAATGCTGTTCAAGGGTGGATATCTTATGATCGCCCTTGCATTATGTTCAATTATGGCAGTTATCATTATTGTTGAGAGATTTTTCTTTTACAGAAGGACGAGAACAGATAACATACTGTTCCTTTCCAATTTGAGAAAATCGATTGTTAGTGGAGTAACCACTGCACGGGAAGTATGTAGAAAAACCAAGGGTATTATTCCCGATATAGTAAGTTCAGGACTTGCGCATTTTGAAAGAGGGGAAGAGGCGATGAGAAGAAGTATGGCAGCGAGGGCACAAAGAAGAATACACGAGGCAGAGAGATATCTGGGTGCACTTGCAACAATCGTAGGAATTGCACCACTGATTGGATTTCTCGGTACTGTTATTGGGATGATAAAGGCATTTATGAAGATAGAGTTTCTCGGAGGAAATGTCAATGCAAGCGTCCTTGCAGGTGGTATCTGGGAGGCTCTCATCACAACCGCAGCTGGTCTCGCAGTTGCTATTATCGTCTATGTCTTCTATAACTACTTTGTTGGAAGGGTAGAGAGCCTTTCAAAAGAAATTACAGAGGTAACAGAGGATGCACTGAATATATACCATACAACGCGGAGGGGAGAATGATGATAGAGACCCGTTACAAGAGAATGACTGCGCTTAATCCCATTTCCATTGCTGATATTGTGCTCCTTTTAATCATCTTTTTTCTTCTTACATCTACATTTGTAATCCAACAGGGAATAAGGGTTAAACTTCCAAAGGCATTCTCTGAAGAATCCGCTCCTCCAGACAGGATTACGATAACAATGACAGAAGCGGGACAACTCTTCCTTGGAGATGGTCTCGTTGGGCTTGACAACCTTGAGATTCTTTTAAAGGAAAAAATCGAGGAGTTAGGGAACCCTCTTGTTGTTATACGATCAGACAGGACAGTAATAATAGGGAAGGCTGTTCGTGTAATGGATATTGCACGGGAAGCTGGTGCTACGAGGCTTCTTATAGCAACTGAACCCATAGAACGATAGTCAATACAAGACATAAGACAGCAGACCTAAGACTTGAGACCTAAGGAAGGAGTCATTATGGGAAGAGATTATAGAAAGATCAAGGCATGGAAGTTAGCTGATGAATTAGTTATTTTAGTATATAAGGAAACTTCTTATTTTCCCAAATCTGAGCTTTATGGTTTAACTTCGCAAATAAGGAAAGCAGCTGTATCAGCGGCTGCAAATATAGTAGAAGGTGCATTAAGAAAGACCAAGCTTAATTATCTCCACTTTTTATATATTTCAAGAGGGTCATCAGCAGAAGTTTGGTATTATATCCATCTTTCAAGAAGATTAGGTTTTATAGAAGAGAAGAAACGAATGAAATTGCACAATTTACAGCAAGAGGTAGCATCAACACTTTACGGTTTGATAAAGTCTGTAGAAAAAGAAACTTAAAAGTCTTATGTCTTATGTCTATAAGTAATTAGTGAGGTAAAAAATGGGTATACGGAGAGGCATTTTATATTCTGTACTGCTCCATCTTTTTCTTGCCTTAATCTTCTCAATCATAACCTGTGACCTCAATGTTACACTCCCTGAGCCAATCGAATTAGGTATAAGCATGATCGCAGAGGAGGGCATGTATGAGGAACCGGGAATGGGTGCAGCAGTAGGAACACCTGAGGAAAAAGAGGGTAGTATTCCTGTTGATATGCCAGAGACAACAGCACCACCTATTAAAGGGGAAGAAACCTCGGTCACGGAAGATGATAAATTGAATGAGGGAATGCTTGATACCCTTCTTTCAGAAATATGGGAAACTGGAAAGCAGCTTGAGCCAAAGGTTTCATCTACTGGTGAAGAGAGTCTCGGCACCGGTGGAAAGAAAGGAATGCCCTTTTCTATCACCGGAGCGTTAGCGACAAGGAAAATCCTGAGAAAGGTGATACCTTCTTATCCAGCAGGTTATGAAGAGAGGACGAAGGTTGAGGTCAAGCTTACTGTAGAGCCTGGGGGCGAGGTAAAGATGTTATTACTCTTAAAGACAGGTGGAGCGATATTTGACCGCATCACGCTTGAGGCACTAAGTGAGTGGAAATGGGAACGACTTGCTCCCAATGCAGAACAGGTTGAACAGGGAGGAATCATCACCTTCTACTACGAACTGAAGTAGGGGAAAGTGTAGGGGCAGACCCATGCCTGCCCCGTTAATCGCAGATTTTTACGGGGTGTCTGCCCTGCAAAAATTTAAATCTCAGATTTTTTTCTTGACAGATTGATTAATTTTTGATAGAATAAATAGATGGATAATATGGGAAAGGATATTTGTGAGAAATAGGGTATTCAAGGCTATATTTCTCATTTTTTTATTTCTGCTCCCTTCACTTATTTTTGCGCAGGAGGGTATGGAGGAAGCAGAACAGGATACCCTCGCTCCCCCTGATACCATTGCAGAAATTTTATCCCCCACCGAAATTAAGGCATTTGATACACCGAATGATGCTGGTGAGAATATAACAATTACCTGGGAGGCACCTGAAGATCCTTATGGTATTATTGTAGGGTATGAAATCTTCAGAAGCGAGGATAAAGAAACCGGATATGAAATAACAGGGTTTGCTGGAAAGAAAACTGAAGAATTCAAGAACAGGACGAACGACGGTGTTGTCTATTACTATAAAGTAAGGGCAAAAACATCAGATGGTAAATTTTCACCATTTTCCGTAATATCCGAAGGTACAGTATCACAGCCCCAGTGGTTCCACACCGGGAGAATTAACGCTCTTGTTGCCGTTGTGACATTTATTTCTCTTCTCCTCTTTTTCGTTTCAACTGCTAAGAAGGGGAAATCCCTCTTTATCAGGAAGATAGCAGGTCTTGATGCACTTGATGAAGCAGTTGGTCGGGCAACGGAGATGGGGAAACCGATTCTCTATGTTCCTGGTCTGAGTTCAATGAGTGATGTTGCAACGATTGCTTCTATTAATATCCTTGGACCTGTTGCAAAAAAGGTAGCTGAGTATGAAAGCACGATCATTGTTCCGAACAGAGATCCAATAGTTATGACCGTTACCCGGCAGGTCGTCAAGGAATCGTTTCTTGAAGCCGGGCGTCCAGATGCCTTTAATGAAGATATGGTTTTCTTCCTCACGGACAGCCAGTTTGGCTTTGCAGCAGCGGTGGATGGTATTATGGTAAGGGAAAAACCGGCAACAAATCTCTTTCTCGGAATGTTCTGGGCAGAATCCCTTATTCTTGCGGAGACGGGCAACATGACGGGAGCTATACAGATTGCGGGAACAGATGCGGTTGCCCAGTTGCCATTCTTTGTGACCGCCTGTGACTACACGATTATTGGGGAGGAGCTCTATGCTGCAAGCGCTTATCTTTCGAGGACTCCGGTTCTCGTTGGCAGTCTAAAAGCACAGGATATGGGAAAAGCTATGCTTATCGTTGTTGTTTTTGCCATGTTAATATTTGCCATCGTGAATACGGTATTTCTACTTACTACAGATACACCGAATGCGATATTGTCGAGAATAATAGAGTTTATTCAGGGATGGTTTAAGGTATAAAACGATGAGAAGAAAATTACCACTTACCATTGCATTTGTTTGCGGAATTGTAATGATAATACAGTTTTATATACCTCATCGGATTTCTCAGAACTTCTATCGGAGCATGCTTAATGCACTCATTATCGTCGGAATCTTTTACTATATACTTGCGATTACCAGTCTCGTTCGTGTTCATAAGGGTAAGATAAAAAGGAAAAAGAAGGGATGGGGATTCAGTTATGTTACCCTCATTTCCCTTGTTATAACGGCAATCGTCGGCGTACTTTGTGGGGCATACCAACCTACTCGGATTACTACATGGCTGGTTGAACTGTTCGGATTTCAGATAGAACAGGGAACACCCCTTATGGTTATTTATACCTATATTCAGATCCCTATGGGTGCAACTATGTTCTCTCTCCTTGCCTTCTTTATTGCTTCTGCTGCATTCAGGGCATTCAAGGCACGAAGCTTGACAGCTGTGCTTTTACTTGTTACAGCATTTATTGTGATGCTTGGAAGGGTTCCCATAGGAGCCCTCATTACAAAGAAATTACCCGAGGTTCTTCAATTAACCAATATTGTAGAATGGATTCTCAATTATCCGAATATGGCTGCCCAGAGAGGAATTCTTATGGGAGTTGGACTTGGAATGATTGCAACTTCACTGAAGATTATACTCGGTATTGAGAGAGCATACCTTGGAGGTGGAGATTAATGAATTTCTGGAAAAAGGTAATGAAGCTAAATAGACGATGGATTTTTCTTCTGATTGCACTCGCTGTCTTCATACCATTTCTCAAACCGTTGAGACTGCCTTTATCAATTACAAAACCTGCAAAGGATGTTTTTGATGCAGTAGAAAGTATTCCTCCTGAAGGTCCTCCCTTACTGATTGCTACCGACTATGCACCATCAACTGCTCCTGAACTCGACCCAATGTTGTATGCTCTACTCAGACACTGTTTTGTTACAAAGAGAAGAGTGATGCTACTCGCCCTCTACCCCCAGGGAGCAGGAATGGCACAGGCAGGTCTTGATTTTATATTACCTGAATTTCCAGATGTCAAAAGTGGAGAGGATTATGTCTTCCTCGGTTATCAGCCTGGAGTACAAGCTGTTGTAATGTCGCTTGGTGAAGATGTAAGATTGGCATTTCCCACGGATGCTTACGGTGTTTCTCTTGATAGTCTTCCAATGATGGAACACGTTCGCAACTACGATGACATTGCATTAGTGGTTGATCTGGCAGGCTCAAGCATTCCAATAACCTGGGTCATCTATGCAGTAGCCCGTTATGGACAGCGTCTCGGTGTTGGAGTGACTGCAGTCAGTGCAGCTCAGTACTATCCCTATCTTAATTCAGGACAATTTATTGGGATGCTTGGCGGATTGAAAGGTGCTGCAGAATATGAGATATTGATACAGCAAAAAGGATATACAGAAGCTCGGCAGATTGCAACGATTGGAATGGATTCGCAGTCCATCGCCCATCTGGTAATCCTCGCTTTAATAATAATCGGAAATATAGCGTTCTTTGCAAGTAAGAGTCACAAGAAAAAGGGGACGTCGAGTAAATAGATTATGAAAGAGAGAAAAGGTCTTATTATAGGTTCTGTTATTCTTATTATTATCTTTATAGGAATGCTTATTAAGGGTGAACCCTCAAAAAACATCATGGTATGGATTGCGGCAATCCTTACGCTTTCAATCTACTCGTTCCTTTACCGGGATAATATTTTCTATAAGTTTGCGGAACATCTTTTTGTAGGTGTTTCCGTTGGATACTCCGTCAGTGTTGTCTATCAGAATGCATTCATCAGGAGGGTCTTTGATCCACTGTTCATTACGCGGACTTACATTGTTGAGGGACAGTTCCACATCCTTCCATTCCTTGCAGTTGTCATTCCAACTTTGATAGGGCTTCTCATGGTGTCTGTATTTACGAAGCGGCAGGCATGGTTAATACGAATTCCGATAGCATTTGTTGTTGGCTCATATGCAGGAATGTCTATTTCGCCTTCATTTCAGGCAAATATCTTTGAGCAAACCAGGAGCACTCTCCATATTGCACTTTCAATCAGCAGTTTTATCATGATTTTCGGTGTTATTACCACTCTTGTCTATTTCTTCTTTTCAAAGGAGCACAAAGGGTTTCTTGGAAGAACTGCTAACGTAGGTATATGGTTCATAATGATTGCTTTTGGTGCTTCTTTTGGATACACGGTAATGGCTCGTATTTCGTTGCTTATCGGAAGGATGAATTTCCTTCTTTATGACTGGCTGGGAGTAATAAAATGAATGTTCTGTTGGCTATATTGTTTCTTATGCAACAAACGCCCGATTCGCTTTCAACAGATACGGTTGAGATAGTTCGTCCTGCACCTCCAACAGATGTAATTGCAATGGACACACCGAATGATGTAGGCGGGAGTGTATCCGTCCAATGGGAGATTTCAGAGGATGATGGAAAGGGTTTAAACAATGTAATACTTTACAATGTTTTCAGGGGACAGTCAGAGGAAGGTCCTTTTGATTACATAGGGACCGTTGGTGCAGGAAGAACAAGTTATGACGACCAGACTGTTGAGAAGGATAAAGTCACATATTATTACATAGTTAAAGCACAGACAAAGGAAGGCGTTGAATCTGAAGCATCAAATGTTGCTTCAGGTAAGGCTGCTCCTCAGTGGTTCCATCATGGGAGATGGAACATACTGATTTTAGGGATTTTATTCGCATTATTCTTTGCCTTTTACATAAGGATGGCAAAAGGAAAGGAGCTTTTCATACGGAAGATTGCGGGCCTTGACGCCGTGGAGGAGGCAGTAGGCAGGTCCACTGAGATGGGAAAACCTGTTCTATTCTGCCCCGGGATAGGCTATCTGTATGATATTGCAACGATTGCAGCATTGACCATCCTCGGAAGGGTTGCCAAAAAAACTGCAGAATATGAGACAAGGATTATAATGCCAAACTACGACCCTGTGGTTATGTCTGCTGCACAGGAGATAGTTAAGCAGTCATATACAGAAGCTGGAAGACCGGATGATTTCAATGAAAAAGACATATTCTATCTTACACAGGATCAGTTCGGTTTTGCTGCAGGTGTTGACGGTATAATGCTAAGGGAAAAGCCTGGAGCTATATTCCTCCAGGGGGTTTTCTATGCAGAAGCGCTTATACTTGCTGAGACAGGACATTCGGTTGGTGCTATCCAGATTGCAGGCACCGACCGTGTAACACTACTTCCTTTCTTTATCTCAGCATGTGATTACACACTCATTGGTGAGGAGATGTTTGCAGCCTCGAGTTATCTTTCACGGGACCCTGTTATGCTGGGAAGTATCAAGGGTTCAGATGCCGCAAAGGTCGCTATTATTTCGGTTATACTTGTTGGAGCCATTTTGGGTATACTCGGAGGGCTTAATATTGGCCCATTCGGGACCTGGTTCCAGAGCCTTGTAAACTGGTTTGGTCGGGGTTAAAGAATGAGAAGACAGATACCTCTGATACTTACATTTCTGACCGGCATTGCCATTTTTATTGCCTTTTTTATTCCTCATAAGCCTTTTAATGAAGTGCAGGACATACTCCTTGACTGGGCTATCATCATTGCAGGGTTTGCACTGCTTCTTGGTATTCACAGTTTGCTCAGAAAACATATTACACACATAAAGAAGAAGGACGGAGGTTGGGGATACAGTTTAATTCTCACATTCTTCTTTGTTGGTGTGTTTACTGTCGGTATTTTTTCTGCAATCCAGTACAAGGG
Organism: Candidatus Cloacimonadota bacterium; assembly: GCA_004375965.1. GTDB lineage: Bacteria > Hydrothermota > E44-bin80 > E44-bin80 > E44-bin80 > SOIS01. The sequence goes on from SOIS01000222.1 coordinate 14,298, forward strand.
TTATTCGCTCACCCCCGGTTCATTACTCTACTTCGTGTATGATTATATGGTTATTCCCCTATCTGCAACGATGTTTGCCCTTCTCGCCTTTTTTATCGCTTCCGCAGCATATCGTGCCTTCAGGGCAAGAAGATTAAATGCAACCCTTCTTCTTATTGCTGCAGTTGTTGTTATGCTGGGTCGCGTTCCTATTATGGAGAATGCATTCTTTAATTTCCTATCGAGATTCAGTGATTGGTTTATGTTTATCCCTCAGATGGCTGCAAAAAGAGGGATATTGATAGGTGTTGCACTCGGTGCATTTGCTATGTCTCTCAGGATAATCCTGGGAATTGAGAGGACATATCTACAATGAGTATATGGGAAAGAATGTCAAAGGTTGATAGACGAATCATTTATTTACTTCTTTCTCTGGTCGTTATTATTCCTATTGTCTTCAGGATACCATCAACTATTGCAGTATCAGAATCAGCACAAATGGCTTACGATGCAGTGGATAGACTCCCTGCTGGAACTCCGATTATATTCTCTACAGATTTTGACCCAGCCAGTATGCCGGAGTTAAGACCTATGATGACTGCTGTCCTGAGGCATGCTTTCAAGAAGAAACTCAAAGTGATAATGATGGGACACTGGCCAACCGGTATCCCTCTTTCAACAATCATACTTGAGGAGGTTGCACAGGAGTTTAAAGCAGAGTATGGGGTGGATTACATAAATATTGGATATAGACCAGGTGCGGGTCTTGTAATGATACAGATGGGAAGAGAGATACGGAGTGTCTTTGACATAGATATTCAGGGAAATCCACTTGACTCACTCCCAATGATGAGACAGGTTCATAACTATAGTGATATTGGACTTATTGCATGTTTTGAGGCAGGCGCTATGGGTGATATCTGGGTTATTTATGCCTGGGGTAGATTCGGTGTAAATATCATTATGGGTACAACAGCGGTTGTTACTCCTGATGCTTATCCATATCTTGCTGCTCGTCAGATAGAGGGTCTTATTGGCGGTATGGCAGGTGCAGCCGCTTATGAGAAACTTGTGGAGCATCCTGATAAGGCAATGATACGGATGTCATCACAGGCATGGGCACACATACTGATTATTGTTTTTATAATTATTGGCAACATTGGTTACTTTATGATGAGGAGAGCAGAAAGAATAAAGAAAAGAGGAACTGTATAATGGGACAAATAATCGGTGTCTGGATTGCTGCAGGATTGACGCTGATGATTTTCTCCTTCCTTTACAAGGATAATCCATTTTATAAATTTGCAGAGCATGTTTATGTTGGAGTCTCCGCTGCTTACACTTGTTTCTACACCTGGGATTATTTCCTTATGCCGAAACTTATCAATCCATTACTTCAACATCACTGGCTTGTCATTATACCAGGTATCTTTGGTGCAATGATGCTCACAAGATGGTTTCCAAGAAGCGCCTGGGTGAGTAGATGGCCTATTGCAGTATCTGTCGGTGTGGCCTCAGGGCTTGTTGTCGTTCAGTATATGCAGGGTTTTGTCATCCCTCAGATACAAAATACCCTCCTTCCTATTGCTGGACCTGCTGTTACATTTAACAATCCCATCACAAACCTCTGGAATCATCCTCTGAATAATTTGATTATTATAGTTGGCACTGTTACAACCTTAGTCTATTTCTATTTTTCCAAGAAACATAAAGGATTTATTGGTGGGACTGCAAAGGTAGGAATTATTTTTATAATGGTTGCATTCGGTGCATCATTCGGTTATACAGTGATGGCTCGTATTTCCCTCCTTATAGGAAGAATACATTTCCTCATTAACGACTGGCTGCTTCCCTTGTTCCGTTCTTTAACACATTAGATAAAAGTCCTCATTTCAAGATATAGCCGCAAGCTTTTAACCTGAGCGGCTCGACAAGCTCGCCATAGCTCTATTAGTCCTGAGTATGTCGAAGGACGAAGTCGAATGGTTCAGCCTGCGTTTTTTTGTATTTTTTTTGTCCGTTTCCTTTTACCCTTGAACCTTTAAACTTTTAAAACCTTAAACATTTCTAACTTTTTTACTCGTTTTTGAGGTTTTTGGGAATAGAAGTGTTTGCTCCGTGTAATATGAAAATTTTGGAGTTAACTTGTTGTTGCAAATGGTGGGTCGTTGTAATCAAAGTCGCCGATTTTTCACTAAAAAAATTTTGTCATTAAATGTAGGACATGGAGCGCCGTACCTCTACAATAGGCAATAAGCCAATCCTCGAAGGGATTACACACCCCGTCCAGCTTGCTATGCACCTATCAACTCAGCCCCCTGCTTAGCAGGCTGGACACCCCCACCTACGTTTAAGTCTTGACACAGACGGAACTGAGGACCAAAGAGAGAGTGAGCATTTGTTTCTTACTTTCATTTGAGGGGAGAGGAAAGAGATGAGAGTGATTTCTCTTTTATCTTGATTTTTACTGATGAAGATGTTAATATGGGGCATGGTAACAGTAACGGTTGAGCGGTGGAAGATAAAGGTAAACGGTATTGTTCAGGGAGTAGGGTTCCGACCATTTATATTCAGGACGGCACATAAATTTTCCCTTAAAGGTTTTGTAAAGAACAGAAGCGATGGTGTTCTGATAGAAGTAGAGGGAGAAAAGGAGAATCTCTCACATTTCCTGGATTGCTTAAGAAAATATCCACCCCCTCTTACCAGGATTGATTCCATCTCTATCAGCAAAACCTCACAGATAGGGTACAATAAATTCAGAATAGAAGAGAGTAAAAAGGATATAAATAAGAAGACATATATTTCACCGGATACCGCAACCTGTGAAGATTGTCTTCGTGAATTATTTAGTCCACACGACAGAAGGTATCTCTACTCATTTACCAACTGTACAAATTGTGGTCCACGTTTCACCATTATAGGGGATGTCCCTTATGACAGAGAGAATACAACAATGGAAGTGTTCAGGATGTGTTCTGTATGCAGGGAAGAGTATGAAAATCCCCTTGATAGGAGGTTTCACGCACAGCCAAACTGCTGCCCAGAATGTGGACCAACTATATATCTTGTTGATAAAAACGGGAAGAGAATAAAGAGAACCCCTATTAAAAGAGCCGCTTCACTCCTTGATGAAGGTTTTGTAGTTGCAATAAAAGGGCTTGGTGGATATCACCTTGCCTGTAAAGCAGTTAACGACGATGCTGTGAAAAGATTAAGAATGAGGAAATTTAGAGAGGATAAACCATTTGCACTTATGTCAAAGACAATTGAACAGATTAAAGAGCACTGCGCTGTCACAACAAAAGAAAAAAGGCTTCTTCTCTCTTCTCGAAGACCTATTGTTCTTTTAAGAAAAAAGAGGGATTCAACCATTGCCGATTCCGTTGCACCTAAACAGAGGTATCTTGGATTTATGCTCCCTTACACACCACTTCAGCATATACTTTTCTCCTATTTTGAATTTCCTCTTGTAATGACGAGTGGTAATGTCAGTGATGAACCTATATGTTATGTAGATGAAGAAGCCTTTAGTAGATTAAATAACATTGCAGATTATTTCCTGGTGGGAACACGTAAGATATTCTCACGATGTGATGATTCAGTTACGAGAATTTTTAATGGAAAGGAATATATAATCAGGAGAAGCAGAGGGTATGCGCCTGAACCTATAAAATTATCAATATTTTCAGATAAGGATATACTCGCTGTTGGACCGTTTTTGAAAAATACATTCTGTTTTATAAAAGGGGAAACCTGTTTTTTGAGCCATCACATTGGAGACCTTGAAAACCTTGAAGCACTCAATGCATTCACTTCGGAGATAAGACATTATGAGCACCTATTCGATATTCATCCTGAGATCGTAGCCTATGACCATCACCCCGATTATCTTTCAACAAAATATGCACATTCACTCAAAGGTTTGAAAAAAATCGGAGTGCAGCATCATTTTGCTCATATAGCATCATGCTGTGCAGAACAGGGGTTTGAGGAAGATGTTATTGGTGTGGCTTTTGATGGAACGGGATACGGGCTCGATGGCAATATCTGGGGTGGAGAGTTTTTAACAGGTAATATTAAGAAAGGTTATAAGAGGAGAGGACACTTAAAGTATCAACCTATGCCAGGTGGCGATATGGCAATCCATGAACCATGGAAAATGGCATTATCATATCTCTACTCATTGTTAGGCGATGATGTCCTGAAATCAGGATACTTTTATAAGAGAAAGAGGAAAATAATTTTGAATATGATAAAAACCAGCTATAACACTATTCTCACATCGAGTGCTGGCAGGCTTTTTGATGCAGTTTCTGCAATTATTGGACTACGAGAAAGAGTTGAATATGACGCTCAAGCAGCGGTAGAACTCGAGATGGTTGCTGATGAGAAAGAGAAAGGCTTATATGATTTTGATATTAAAAACATAGATGGAATCTTTGTAATTGACCCGGTCCCTATAATAGGAAGAGTGGTCGAAGACATGGAGAAAGGCTGTGATATCTCAGGAGTATCTGCACGCTTCCATAATGGGGTTGCTAAGATGATCGTTGATGTCTGCAAACTATTGAGAAATACATCTTCAATAGAGACTGTTGCTCTGAGTGGAGGAGTTTTTCAGAACCTGTTTCTCTTGAGAAGAGTATTCAGATTACTTACCCGTAGTGGATTCCATGTTCTTACACATAGTAGAGTTCCAACAAACGATGGAGGAATATCATTAGGTCAAGCAGTCCTGGCAGCCTACCAATTAGAAAATCAAGTTAAAAGTAAAAAGTGAACGACATTAACGGTCAAAACGATCGAAACGCTCATTATGAATTAAACGATTAGTCCTAATAACTATATGATCTAATGACCAATAAAGATATACGTCATTCGGTCACTTCAAATGGGAGATAAAGGTGTGTCTTGCTGTTCCAATGAAATTGATTGAAAAAAAAGGAAAAATCGGAGTTGCTGAAATTTCGGGTGTTAAAAGGGAAGTGCGGCTTGACTTTTTCCCTGAAGCAGAAATTGGTGACTATATTATAATCCATGCGGGTTTCGCTATTCAGAAACTGGATGAGAAAGATGCAGAGGAAACGCTTTTACTTTTTAAGGAGATGCTCGGAGGGGTAGATGATGAATGAAGGTTTATTTAATTGCTTTGCAAACGGAGTTACCTACTAACGAAGATAAGAAATGAAATATATAGATGAATTCCGGGATAGAAGGGTCTGTGAGAATTTAGCGACAGAAATTTCTAAGATAGGGCACGGTAGGGATATTTCCCTGATGGAAGTCTGCGGAACCCATACAATGTCTATTTATCGCTACGGGATAAAGAAATTCCTTCTTCCTAATATCAGATTGCTCTCAGGTCCAGGGTGCCCTGTTTGTGTAACACCGAATGGTGAAATTGATAAGGCGATTGCATTTGCAAGAAAGAGCGAGGTAATTATAACTACATTTGGTGATATGCTCAAGGTTCCAGGTTCAACTTCCACTCTTGCTGTAGAAAAATCACGTGGTAGTGACGTAAGAATTGTATATTCTGCTGTCGATTGCTTGAAAATTGCTGAAGAAAATCCTGACAAAACAGTAGTTTTCCTTGGGATAGGTTTTGAAACTACAGCGCCTACAGTAGCAGCTACCATAAAGGATGCAAAAGATAGAATGCTGAAGAACTACTTTGTATTGTGCTACCATAAGCTTATACCTCCTGTAATTAAGGCTGTACTGGAAAGTGGGGAAGTTTTAGTAGATGGCTTTATACTTCCAGGTCATGTCTCTGTGATTACAGGAACAGAGGTATATGAATTTATTGCCAGGGATTACAGAAAGGCATGCGTTGTAACTGGATTTGAACCTGTTGACATACTACAGTCAATTTTTATGCTTGTGAAACAGGTAAAGACGAATAGTCCGGTTGTGGAAAACCAATATACAAGGTCTGTAAAAAAGGAAGGAAATCTAAGGGCAAAATGTTTGATGGACACAGTATTCGAACCCGTTGACTGTGAATGGAGAGGTTTAGGTAACATTCCAATGAGCGGTCTTAAAATTAGAGATGAATACTCAGTATTGGATGCTAATACTATTCAAGTCGATATAGAACCTTTGAGGGAAAATCCTGAATGTATCTGCGGGGAAGTCCTTCGTGGTGTAAAGACCCCCCTGGATTGCAGTCTTTTTAGAATAGAATGTTTACCTGAAAATCCAAAAGGACCCTGTATGATATCCTCTGAAGGAACCTGCGCTGCATACTATAAATATGGAAAATAAGTATTTTGTTACTCAACCGAAGCAATCTCGGTGTTGTAAATAATGTAGGGGCGCGGTGCTCCGTGCCCTTCTATTACACCAAAGATTAAGGAGAAAACCTATGGATACTATAATGCTTGAACATGGTAGTGGCGGTAGAATGATGCATTCACTGATAAGGGATGTTTTTGTTAAGGGATTTGATAGTCCACATCTGCGAAAATATGAAGATTCTGCAGTCCTTGAAATTATGGATAAAAAGATTGTATTCACAACAGATTCATATGTCGTTGACCCTATCTTTTTCCCTGGAGGTGATATAGGAATGCTGTCGGTTGCTGGTACAGTAAATGACATAGCTGTAATGGGTGCAATTCCAAACTTCATATCCTGTGGATTAATACTTGAAGAAGGGTTTTCAAGAGAAGATTTGCAGAAAATCGTTGATTCAATGAAACAAGCTGCTGATAAATCTTCTTGTACAATTGTCACAGGCGATACGAAGGTTGTTGACAGAGGAAAAGTTGATAAAATATTCATCAATACATCCGCTATTGGAACCATGATAGATGGTGTATCCCTTTCAAAGGAAAGCATAAAACCAGGTGATAAAATTCTTATAAACGGTTTTATTGGTGACCATGGTATAGCAGTTCTTTCAAAGAGGGAGGGGATGGAGTTTGGTACATCCATTAAGAGCGATGTTCAGCCACTCAATATGCTCATCAAGGAACTATTATCAAATGGTCTTACAATCAGATTTATGCGGGACCCTACAAGGGGAGGTATTGCAACGACCCTTAACGAGATATGTGATGGAATGGGATTCGGTATAGAACTTTTTGAAGAGATGATTCCTGTAAGGGATGAAGTAAGAGGGTACTGTGAGTTACTTGGACTTGACCCTCTTTATGTTGCAAACGAGGGTAAGGTTATAGCTGTTGTTGGACGGGAAGATTCAGATAAAGCACTTGAGATAATGAAAAGACATCCAGATGGAGAGGCTGCAGCTTTCATAGGTGAAATAACTGAAGAGAACGCAGGCACGGTGAGCTTAAGAACAACTATTGGAAGCCACAGGATTGTTGATATGCTTTCAGGAGCGCAGCTGCCGAGGATATGTTGATGCATGAACTCGCAATAGCAAAGAATATCAAGGATATTGTTGAAGAACAGGTTAAAGAGCATAATGAAATTAAAAAAGTAGAACGTATAAAACTTGTTATTGGCAATATGCACGCAGTCGTACCCGAATCACTAAGGTTTAATTTTAAATTATTATGCAAGGATACCCCATTTGAAAATACCCTTCTTGATATAAAAGAGATACCTGTGAGAGGAGAGTGTAATACATGTGGAAAGTCTTTCATAATGGAGAACCATCTCTTTATATGTCCTTTTTGTGGAAGCATCAGTATCTCAATAAAGGGTGGAGATGAATTTTTTATAGAATCAATCATAGGGGAGGAGTAATGGAGATAAAGGTCTTAAAAAAGGTGATGTCTGCGAATGATGCAGTTGCAGAAGAAATAACTGGTTTCTTTAACGAAAAGGGTATCTTTGCAGTCAACCTTATGGGTTCGCCCGGCTCTGGTAAAACAACAATGCTTGAGAAAACGATAGAAATGTTACTACCAGATTATAACATTGCAGTTGTTGAGGGTGATATTACTACTACAATTGATGCTAAAAAACTATCAAGGTTCCCTGTAAAGATAGCACAGGTGAACACACTGCCTTTTGGAGGAGAATGTCATCTTGAGGCATCATGGATAAAGGATGCAGTGAGAGAATTTGATCTTGAAACCATAGATTTTCTCTTTATTGAAAATATTGGAAACCTCGTCTGTCCTGCTGAATTTAAAACTGGCGCACATAAAAATATACTTGTCCTGAGTTTACCAGAGGGTGAAGACAAACCGTTGAAATATCCTCTTGCATTCCAGGTATCGCATCTTGTTCTGTTGAGCAAGGTTGACCTTATTGATGTGCTTGAGTATGATGTAGAAAAGGCAGAGGAAAACATTGAGAAAGTTCATCCAGGCATTGATAAGATACAGGTCTCATCCAAAACCGGAAAGGGAATACAGGACTGGAAAGCCTGGCTCACTGAACAAAGGAAATTGTTGTTTGATAATTGAGAATTAGGAAGTAGAAACAGACCCATGTGTCTGCCCTTTTTTT
>SOIS01000039.1 GCA_004375965.1 Candidatus Cloacimonadota bacterium
TACCATTGGACGGGGACTCTTATTTGTTAATACTGATGAGGAGAGGGCACGACTAACAATAAGGGTTTAGGGTCTTTTCGGAGATTTAACAGATACTGAAGAGTTCAAGCTTTCAGGTGTTGCAGGCGAGGGTACGTTTCTTAAGCTACATTCTTTATTCTTCTATTCAAAAGATAGAAAGGATGGTATACTTAACAGGGATGGAACTGTAAATACATATTTTTATACACAACCGCGTCCTTCTACCTTTAAGGATGTTTTCAGTCAGGAAGATTACGGCGGCGCATTAAAAATTGATCTATCCGATATCCTTTTTATTCCGCTTGGAACATATGTCTCTCTCAATGGATACCGGACCTTTATGAGTAAACCGCTCAAACCCGATACAGGAGAAATTGATATTCCATTTGATAAGGATAGACTGAATGACCTTAATTATACTATGATGCCAGAAGGTGACTACCGTACATATCTTGGAACAAGTTTTAGAACCGTCTATAGAAATCTCAGTTTTGAAGGCGAATATGTGAGACAGAAGGATTATGGTTATGGCTATATATTGAAATCGCTCGTTCAGTTCAATACATTCTATGTTATCTATATAAAAAGACATTATTCCATTGATTTCTTTAACCCATATTCAAGGGCGTTTTCTGAACAGTCAAAATTTGATGATACAGTTGTCGAAAAGGATTATAGACTCATAGACCCACTCTATACAGATTTACAGAACCTTCCTATTCCGAAAGCAGAGGATGGCCATTATATAGAGACAAGGTATCAAATATTGAGAAACCTGACCATTACGAGGGCATATATTGATATCTGGAAAAATCTAGCACACAATCTGAGTAATGTAAGAGTGCAGGGAGAGCTTGAATACAGACCTGTTTTTCCATTACGATTCAGAATAAAACAGAAATGGCAGGTAAAACAATTGCCCAAACCCGTTTTTGCGACTACTTCAAGGACTCAAGAGACGACGCTCAGGGTTTTTGCTACGATTGCCGGTGACTACTTGAGTCTTGAAGCTCGATATGGAAGGGTAAAGTTAACTCCCAATGAAAAATATAACAGCAACCTCCTTATGGAGGGTAGCTATCTTGATGCAAGCTGGGAACACAATTTCAGTGATTTCTTTAGTATTGTTGGAGGCATTGCTATATGGGATGCACAATCAATGAGCCAATGGATTTTTGAGGATACAGGGATAGACTTCCTCTATGGTGAAGGGAAAAAGTATTATCTTACCTTTAAGGATAGACTGTCAGAAAATATTTCTTTACGATTCAAGATAAGAAAGAAGAGTACGGAATATCCACATACTGGCATATATAGTTCAGGTAACGAATACCATTATATTGATGGACAGGAAACCCTCATCAGGGATTTTACAGATATGAGGGATCAGATGAGTTATAATTTACAGATAGATGTGAGGTGGTAATGAATAAAAAGGTTTATGCTATCATTATCTTTTTGTTTCTATACTTTTCTTTACTTGGTGGTTATACACTCCCAGAGTCGTCTGCATCTGGTGAATGTGTGGGTGCAGTAACAGGAAAATTTACCGCTCTGGGAAGTACAGTTATATTAGGAGAGGAGTGGACGAACCCTGCACTGCTGATAAGAACCCCTGGGCTTAAGGTTGTAATTGGTGGAGGGCTCATTAAATCAGGAGAGAGGAGAAAAAAGAGCATTTTTGATTCATTTGATAACAGGATTGGAGATGTTACAGTTGCGGATAACAGCTTTGTCTTCTCAGAACCTACATGCATTTCTGTCTCATATACATCACATCTTAATTTTGGTCTTGGTATTAATGTTCTTCCAGTCCTTAATTTTGATTATAGGTACTTGAGAGAAGCAAGGGATGATTTCTATGTTCTGAAAGAAACAATTCTTGATGAAGGGAAAGGAAAATTGTATCTTACAAATATTGGGATTGCATACGAACTATTGGAAGAAAAACTCTCTATTGGCTTCGGTTTTAATCTATATAGTGGAAAGAGGGAATGGGAATACAGTAAGAATTATACTGACCCATTTCAAACTGATATTAAAGAAGGATTCTCAAGAACATTAGCTGGAAATGGTGCTATCTTTGGAATACATGCGCAACCTTTAACGAGGGTCAAACTTGGTGGATTTATGTCGACCAAAGCAAATCTCGGAGATTACAGAGAAGATAATATCCCGTTGATGATGGGTAGCGGTATCAAAATTATCCCTCCTAACATATTTCCTGCACTCTTTATTATTGAAGCAATCTTTGAAAGATGGAATGAGGTTGATGATGATTATGAAGATGTTATAAAACTACATCTTGGTGTAGAACATGAATTTTCTCCTGCATTTAGCGGTAGATTCGGTTTTGGATACGAGACCTCGTATCTTTCAAAAGATATGCCGAAGGTTTTCTTTACATTCGGCTTTGGTTTCGAAAAGAGCAGATATGCTTTTGATACCGGTATTAAGCTTTGCAGATTTAACTTTTCAGGTGATGACATCTTAATGGAACAGCGGGATATGGAAGGGGTAACAAAGGTCGAAGAGAGTCTTATAAAACTTATGCTTAGCATAACCTATCGACGATAGATTTGTATAAGAAAGTGGTGAGCACAAGTGCAAAAGTAATTTCTTAAGGTAGTGAAAAAAATAACATGAAAGAATATGAAAAGCGAATCAATAGTTAAAATCCCCCTAAATCCCCCTTTTCTAAAGGGGGACTTTTCAGGAGGATATGTTTTAGAAAAAGGTGAACCCAACTCTATCCCCCCCTTTGAAAAAGGGGGGCTAGGGGGGATTAATTGTGATAAGCCAGAAAAGTTAGATAACTTTCTTACGAAATGTGGGTTATAGTAAAATGTAAAAATATTTTTCGCAGTACTTAGATTAAACAAAGGAGTGAATATGAAAATGAGATTGTTGATAATATTTTTTCTGTTAATAATATGTAATATCCTCTCTGCTTTACCAGCGAACGATGTACAGATCATAACAAACAGGGATTACTTTCCTGCAGTTTTCAAGCTATTTAATGACGCAGAAGAATCCATCTATATCTTTATGTTTACAGCCAGAATATATCCGGATTATCCAAACGATGTAAACTGGAAACTTCTGGATGCACTGGTTGAGGCAAAAAAGAGAGGTGTTGATGTTAAAGTAATCCTTGATGCATCAAGCTGGAACAAGGACAATACCCTGAAGAATAAACAAATGGCAGATGCTCTGAAAGAGAGAGGAATTGAGGTTTTCTATGACCCACTTGATGTGACAAGCCATTCGAAGTTACTGATAGTTGACCACCGTTTTACAGTTATTGGTTCTACAAACTGGAGTTACTACGCACTTGAGAAGAATAATGAGGCATCTGTCATTATAGATAGTGAATCTGTGGCAGAAGGTTTTGAGGAGTATTTTAAAAAGAATCTGAATCTATCCTCTAAGAAATTAAAAATGAAAGACCTCGAGTGAAAAGACAGCTTCAGAGATAACAATACCCTATATTGGTAGCCGCAGGCTTTAGCCTGCGAAAGGAAATCGAATGATAAAGAAAGTAGTTTTACTTTTGATGTCTCTATTACTAACTTGTGAAATAGTACTTTCACAAAAGAAGATAGTCATTCTGTACACAAATGATATGATGGGAAGACTAAAGGGTGAACCAGCATATTTTATAAACAGGGATTTCCCTCCACCGCTCGGAAATGCTGCATCTTGTGCAACATACATAAAGGAAGAAAGGGAAGAAAGTATGAAGAAGGAATATTCGGTTGTGCTTCTTGATGCAGGGAACTGTTTCGGCAATCCACAGGTGGGTGGGCTTGAGATTGGTAAGACAGTTGAATTTATGAACAGAATGAAATATGATGCCTGCGCTATTGGCATTTATGATACAAGGCTTGGTGAAGATATCCTGCTGGATATTTATGACAAGACTTCTTTCCCGTGGCTCTCTGCAAATCTCAAAGCAAAAACGAGAAACGAATGTATTGGTAAGCTTTACAAAACAATTGATTGTGAGGGTGTAAGGATAGGGATTTTCGGACTGATTTCAGAATACGGTCCCATCTGGGTTGAAAAAAAGATAGACAAACAATTTTTATATGAGAAGGAGATGACAAGGGCAGAAGAAATGGTATCTTTGCTGAAAGAGAACGGATGCGATATCATTGTTGGACTGACAAATATAGGTTTTGTTCATGACAGCCTACTTGCAGATTCTATTGCAGGAATAGATATTATTATTGGTGGAGGGGAAGGAAGAGGAATGACAAAACCTTTTGAAAGTGCTGTTAATCATACAATAATCTGCAGGACCTACGGAAACCTTAGCAGCATCGGCAGACTTGAACTAAATATAGATGAGAAGACTCGAAAAATTATCGGTTATTCCGGTGAAAACATTACACTTTTTACAGAACAATACCCACCTGATATAGAGATTAAAAAACTCATCGACGAATAAGGTCTGTTTGACGCAGATTTACGCTGATATACACAGATACTTTGCAGCAGATGTCTGTCATTGCGAGAAAGCCCTATTTCTTGACTTCCGAAGCAATCCCATATTCTCATTAGAAACTAAAGAAACTAAACAAACCAGAGTGAGATTGCCACTCCTGCCATAGACAGGCTCGCAATGACATTATGGAACATCCGGCAGTCGTAGGCTTTCGCCTACGTATGTCTTTTGGAGTGCAGTAGCTCCTGTTGTTGCTAATTTTTTCTTGACAAAATTTTTTTAAATTGGTATACTTTATAAAAAGAAAAATTTGATAGCTTCAGAATAAAATAATTATATAAACTACAAGAATCTATGAGGGAGGCAAGGATGAAAAAAAGGAATAAACAAGCCTTTATTTCAGTAACGATAATACTTCTCTGGTCAGTTAACATATTTGCCCAGGCTCCTGATACCCTATGGACAAGGACTTATGGAGGAGCAGAGAGTGATGCAAGCTATTCAGTTCAACAGACAACTGATGATGGTTACATAATTGCAGGATGGACAAACTCTTTTGGTGCAGGTAATAGTGATGTTTATCTTATAAAGACAGATGAAAATGGTGATACCATATGGACAAAGACATATGGTGGGACAGAATATGATGAAGTCAATGAAGTTCAAAAAACCTCTGACGGTGGTTACATAATTGCAGGAGGTACATATTCTTTTAGTGCAGGTAATTGTGATGTTTATCTTATAAAGACAGATGCGGATGGTGATACTGTCTGGACAAAGACCTATGGAGGAATACATGGGGATTATGCATATTCAGTTCGACAGACATCTGATGGTGGATATATCATTATAGGAGGAACACATCCAACTGGTTTAGAGATGGGTGATGTTTATCTTATAAAGACTGATATGAATGGTGATACCATATGGACAAAGATATACGAACATGACGGATATGATTATGCCTATTCGGTTCAACAGACTTCCGATAATGGCTACATCTTTGTATGCAATCTAAATTATGTGGATATTAACCTTACAAGAACAGATGAGAATGGTGATACGATCTGGACAAAGATATATGGAGGAGCAGATAGAGATTTTGCATATTCAGTTCAACATACAACTGATGGTGGATACATTGTTGCAGGATATACTTTTTCATTCGGTGTAGGTAACAATGATGTCTATCTTATAAAGGTACTACCTGAAGGTGCGACTCCTCAAGTCTGGGTTAAACCTTCACTATTCAGTTTTATACTTCACCCGGAAGAGTCAAAAATAGAACCTTTAGTTATTGGAAATAGTGGAAATGGGATTTTAACCTGGAACATAAACGAAAACCCACCGGTAGATTGGCTTATGGAAGATACTACAAACGGTTCGGTGTATCCTGAAGACAGCGTGAGTATTTCTCTAACCTTTGATGCGACCGGTCTCAGTCAGGGTTTATACTTCGATACCCTGGTAATGTCGACTAACGATACTAATAATCCAACGATTAACGTTCCAATAGAATTAAGAGTTATTGTGAGTGATGTAATTTTTGTCTTTCCGAATCCATTTGTGCCGAAAAAGGGACATACTATTTTGACCTTTGCTAACTTACCCAATGAGGGGACAATCAAAATATATACAATTGCAGGGAACTTAGTCTGGAACCATTCATTTGCTCATCCAGAAATATTCTATTCCTGGGACTTAAGAAATGACGATGATAAAGATATTGCAAGTGGTATTTATATCTATCTTGTAGAAGATAAATCAGGTGATGCTGTGAAGAAAGGAAAGTTTGCAATAGTGAGATAGGGGGTGGTATGTATGCATAGGTATTTGATATTATTAATGGTTTGTCTGGTTATAACAGGCAGTGGTGTTGCTTATGGAGAATTATACTCAGGAGGACTAAATCCCTACGAAGAGATAGGCAATATGTGGTTTGACTCACTCAATGTACGTTTTGTTGGAAACTGGCCCTTTGGAGGCTCTCGGGCAGTAGCACATGATTCTGTGAGAAATTTAGCCTTCTGTGGCTCAGGTGGTGGGGTCTATATTCTTGATGTATCGTCTCCTTCTGCTCCTATAAAGCTATCAGAGGGAATACATACCCGAGGTATTGTGTATAGCCTTTTCTATGAGGCTTCTTCACAAATGCTCTATATTGCGGATGGGGATGCAGGTCTTGAGATTTGGGATGTTGCTGACCCTTCAAGTCCAGAAAAACTTGGGAATTATGATACACCAGGTTCTGCTTGTGGTCTCTATGTTTCAGGTTCCTATGCCTATATTGGTGATGGCGATTCAGGGCTTTATGTGATAGACATATCAGCACCATCAAATCCACAGCAAGTAGGTCATTATGATACACATAGCGTCGGTGATATTTATATAAAAGGTTCCTTCGCTTACGTTGCTTCTGATGGGCTCAGGGTAATTGATATATCTGTCCCAACAAATCCACAGGAGGTAGGCTATTATAATACTCCAGGTGGTGCCAGGTGTGTCTATGTCTCAGGTTCATATGCTTATGTTACTTCAGGTTATGAGGGTCTTCGTGTTATAGATGTATCTGTGCCGTCGAATCCTCAAGAGATAGGTTATTATGATACACCAGGCTATGCTTACTGGGTTTGTGTCTCTGGCTCCTATGCCTATGTTGCAGATAGGGGTGCGCTTCAAGTGATAGATGTATCAACACCATCAGATCCGCAAGGGATTGGCTATTACGATACACCAGGATCAGCTCGATGTGTCTATGTGCAAGGTTTTAATGCTTATGTCTCTGCTGATTCTGCAGGGCTTCGGGTAGTAGATGTATCCGAACCAACAATTCCACAAGAGGTTGGATACTATAATACACCTGGCTATGCTTGCGATGTTTATGTTTTAGAATCCTATGCATATGTTATTACTCAAGATGGGCTTTGGGTAATAGATGTATCTACACCTTCAAATCCAGAAGAGGTAGGACATTGTAATACACCTTCAAGTCTTTGTTGTACTCCTGAAGGTTCCAATTGTATCTATGTTTCAGATTCTTATGCATATATTGCTGCAGATACTGCCGGACTTAGGATAATAGATGTATCTGTACCGTCGGATCCTCAAGAGATAGGGAATTATGATACACCAGGTTTTCCTTTGGGTGTTTATGTCTTAGGTTCCTATGCCTATGTTGCAGATGGTGAAGCACTTCGGATAAATGAAAAAAGATCTCAT
>SOIS01000013.1 GCA_004375965.1 Candidatus Cloacimonadota bacterium
CAAAAAGGTACAGGAAGAACAAGAAATAATCGTATGCACCCAGTAGCTTTTTTAGCGTTTGTTCTCTATAATACACGCCATTGATGCCAGCAAGTGTCACGCAGAATTCAGGTAAAAAATGGGGAAAATGCGGGAGACATCTCCACTACTAACATAGAAAAGCACACCCATTACATTTCCCGTTTCTATGTTGTGCATGCATGCTGCAGGAATAGGGGGAATAATCTATTGCATTAGAGGATTTTACCAGAGTGTAGCCTCAAAGCAATTCGATTTCCTCTCAAACCACGTCTCCAGACTCACTCGTGCTTAAATCTAGGTAGCATAAGATGCATGTTTTGCAAGAACAGTTGCTTGGTCATTTAGCTCTAGATTAAACAAGTTTCCAAGGATATTTCTTGCAATATTGTCAGTCGTCTTCTGAACTTCAGGAGGGCAAAACACAAATCCTTTCCATTTATTTACTGAAAAAGAGGAAGACCATTCGGTTACCGGAAAAAATTCGTCAAGTCGCTCATAACTTTTATCTGTAATCTTTACCCAGC
Organism: Candidatus Cloacimonadota bacterium; assembly: GCA_004375965.1. Classification (GTDB taxonomy): domain Bacteria; phylum Hydrothermota; class E44-bin80; order E44-bin80; family E44-bin80; genus SOIS01. The sequence continues at coordinate 546 of SOIS01000013.1, forward strand.
ATTGTGATGGTTCAGGAAATCTTGGATCTTCTGGAATGTCCAGCCAAACATCGTAGAATTGACATTTATTCTTCAACCGCTTGTCCTGTGCCATCTCACGTGCAATATCCCTAAGATCTTGGGGTCTGTCTCTTCGGGCCAAAAGATCTTCGAATCCTTCTTCTTTTTTTAGAGTTTTTCTAGAAATCACCAAGGCTCTTTTTAGAAGATCCCTCTGATTTATTTTTCGCACCTGCTCTGCAACTTCCTGCGGTTTTCCATTCTCTGTCAAGAGAAAGCAGTCATTAACCCGAAGAAAGTCCGAAACCTTGTCGAACTTCAGTCCCCCTGCAAGAAAGTTGTCATCCCGGATTATTTCAAAAACACTTTTCAGCATACATAAGGCAGATCTCACTTTATGGTGATGGTAAACTGATGGATATAACAACATTTTGCTAAATATTATTTGTTCCAAAATGTGAACACCACCAATATCCACAATGATTCCCCGGGGTTTATCTTTCCTTGGATCAATCATCTGCGTAGCGAGTATCCTTTCTATATCGATGGCCATCCTTATTCCAGTGAAATATGAATCTCTAGTTAAGTAGTCGAGTTTGTCTGCGTCAAATGCCCCGTTGATGATATCCGCTTTGTATTGATTCTTTTCTCTGTCATGCATCGAACCAATGATCATCTCTGAGATATTGTCTAGACTTACATCGGTCCTCTCGTAGACTTTCAGCACTTCCTCAAAAAAATCTTTGAAACTACCCGTCTGCAGTATCATATAAGCTATCATTTCATGCGGTTTCTCGATACTATATCGAGCGTCTTTCTCTAACGCTTGCTTAATGTCATCCAATTCTCCAATAATTTCCTCAGATGCGTGCGAAAAAGGACCATGACCAATGTCGTGAAGCAAACCAGCTATCTTTAGCTCAAGAAGAGTAGATTCATCAACTTCATCTCCTAGTGCCCTCCCCATTCGATACGCCATTATAGATACTCCCAATGAATGTCCAAAGCGATTGTGTGTTGCAGAAGGATATGTTAGACAAGCGAGAGCAGTCTGACTGATACCTCTGAGCCGTTGAACAAACGGAATGTCTAAAATGCTCACTTCGAGGGCAGATAACTCGTGCGTTCCCATCACAGCATCACGAATTATCTTTTTGCGATCTACTTTTCTCATGTGATACTTGTCAAGAATGGATGATGCGTATAATTCCAAATCTTTTTCCAAGGTCACGTTAAGCTCGCCTATTGATCAAGTGCACGAGAGTTATTGGGACCTAAGTTTTTTTTGATTCTTTGGCTTAAGGATTTTAGGTCTCTGATCTTTTCCTTGGAGAATTTCTTCAAAACGCCTTTTTCAATTCTTTCTAGCTGTTTTTCACCGATCTCGAAGAGCCGATAATCCGGATTGAGACAGCTAATCAACCCCGACTTAGATAATCTAGAAAAAACATTCTCTAACAGAGCGGAATAAGGATAAGACCCCCCTTCTCTAAATCTAAACTCCCCAAGTAGCGGATTATCCTTCTCCTTGTAAAAGGCGCTGTTCAACCTTTCATAACTTGTTGTGAATTCAATTTTTCCGAAGAAAAAAAGTATTCCTGCTGCAATATCCAAAGGGGTAACATCCTTGCGGAACCGTTCCCTGAGCGAATCCAGGGATGTACTCAAATCTTCTATCTCCTGCTACCATTAACCAATTATAACTATTATAACGCCTATTATTGAGGGTTTGTTTAAAAAAGTTGTGCATGTCACAAAACGTGTGGATTAGAAAAAGAGGGAAGATGCGGGAGATGTCGCCACTCCATGTGGTAATAAATCTATTTCCTCATTGTGCACG
>SOIS01000232.1 GCA_004375965.1 Candidatus Cloacimonadota bacterium
AAAAGACTTAGGTTTGAGAGACCAGATAAGGCGGTCTTCAGTTTCAATTATGGCAAATATCGCTGAAGGATTTGGTAGGGAGTCAAATAAAGAATTTATTCATTTTCTATCTTATGCTTCTTCATCAAATATTGAACTCCAGAGTCATCTTTATGTTGCTCTTGACCAGAAGTATATAGCGAATCAGGAATTTAATGAAGTCTATACCCAATCTAAAAAAGTAGGTAAATTAATCAATGGTTTTGTCCGTTATCTTAAAGGAAAACAAAAATGAATTTACCGCAGCACTAAGGAAGTAGTCTATGAAATCTGATATTGTTTGTATACCTTGCATACTTAATTTTTGCTTGAGGACTCTCAATTTCTGTGATATAAAAGCATCACAGAAAGAGGAGATATTCATGAAAATCGTTAAAAGAATCGGGGATTTTTCTTTGGAGAAATCACCCGCCGCTCTCGCAGATTATGCAACAGGGATAATAAAGGAGGAAATAGGAATTGAAGACCCATACAAAGAGGAGAAGAAAGAGCAGAATGAAAAGGCATTACGTGTTTACCCACGCTTAAAAGAGATGGTCAGAGATTCTAAAGATAAATTGAAAACGGCGTTTATGGTATCAGCCATCGGTAATGTTATTGATCTGGGAGCACATGCCAATTTTGATATCGAAGCTATCCTGCATGATTTTGCAAACATTGAGTTTGCAAAGGACCATTTTAACGATTTTCGCTCTAAGCTCAGAAGTTCCAAAACATTGCTTTTCATTGCAGATAACTGCGGGGAGATTATATTTGATAGGGTCCTCCTTGAAGAGCTTGAGGATATAAGAAAGATTGTAGCTGTAAAAAGTGGTCCCTTTATAAACGATGTAACAATTCGTGATATTAACGATACAGGTATTGAAAAAACAGCAGAGATTATTGAAACGGGCACCAATAGCTTGAATTTTGATGTAGATGAATTAGGTGAGGAGTTCATAAAAACCTTCAAAGAAGCAGATATTATTATCTCTAAGGGGCATGCAAATTTTGAAGCACTCCATGGTAAACGACTTGACATCTATTTTCTTCTAAGGGCAAAATGTGATGTTGTCGCTCGAGTAATTGGTGTCACCAAAGGCGATTTCGTATTCAGCAAATTCCCAGGGTAGAAAAACGATGCGAAGTAATCTTACAACAAAGAGATTGCCACGCCACCTCCATTGGGCTCTCAATGACAGGGTAATGGTAATGTGGTATGGGCAAAACTACCAAAGGGAAAGAACTTTTATAAAGGAGGGTTGATGGCTACATTTTTATTAGTGCTTTTCACCCTTACACAAATAAATAGACTTGGCATTATGAGTGCAATGGATGTGGAGCTGGATTTGTTGAAAGAAAGTATGCGAATAGAAGAGACTGATACCCTTGCTCAGCGCATTTTTAATACAGGAATACTTGAAGGGATGGAGTGTGTTTGTGTAAAGGCTGGCATTGGAAAGGTGAATGCTGCCTTAACTGCAGAAATCCTCATACTGAAGTATGATGTCAATGCAGTAATTTACACGGGGGTCGCCGGTGGTATTAATCCAGAATTGAAAATTGGTGATATTATCATTTCAAGAAGAATTATCCATCATGATTTTGGGCAGATAACACCTGATGGATTTATTTCATGGGATACATTAGGGTTTTTTGCTGACAGTTTTTTAATAGATGTTGCGGTAAAGGCTGCTAATAATGTGAAGTTTGATTCAATTCCCCAAAATATCTCTAAAGAAAAGAGTTACCTACCTTACGTTAAGATTGGCTGTGTGGTCACTGGTGACCAGTTTATTGCAAGTGAAGAAAAGCGGCAATGGATAGAGAATACATTTCATGCTGATTGTGTGGAGATGGAAGGTGCAGCTGTTGCCCAGGTGTGCGCGATTAATAAGATTCCTTTTGTCATTATTAGATCTTTGTGTGATCTCGCAAATGAAGAGGCAGATTTAGATTTCGAAGCATTTGTCGTCTACGCCGCAAAGAATTCAAGCCTAATCGTAAAAGAGATAATTAAGTTGCTTGAAGAGTAAGGAAGAAAACAGCAAACAGAAGACAGATGAGAGGAAGAGGAGGGTTGATGAAAAACAAAGAGCTTGTAGGTACATGGAAGTTTGTATCAATGAAAGTACAAACCTCAAGCGGTGAGTTAATTTATCCGTATGGTGAAAATCTTTTTGGTATGATTATATATACATCTGGTGGTTATATGTCGGTTCTGCTGATGCGCCCGGACCGACCAAGGTTTGCATCAGGTGACCTGTTGGGTGGTACACCAGAAGAGATAAAAGCTGCATATGAAGGATTCGATGCTTATTGTGGGACTTATGAAGTCGATTCAGAAAAGGGAACAGTTACACACC
>SOIS01000196.1 GCA_004375965.1 Candidatus Cloacimonadota bacterium
GTGGAGGTATCATCAGAGATGTCATCATCAACGAAATCCCATTTGTTTTTAAGACGGGTTTTTATGGCACGATAGCGTTATTGATAGGGTTGGGTTTATATGTGTTGAACATACTTGATATGATGCACTTTTATCCTATAGCTATCATATTTGTTCTGGGTGTTGTGCTTAGGGTTGTAGCGTATTATAAGAAGTGGTCTATACCGTTGATATAAAAGCTGATAGACTATTCTTGTGAGTTGGTGTATAAGAAGTTGACAAAGAAACAGAGAGATTTATTAGGTTAAACTATGAATAAAATAAACATACAATACTTTAAAACACCTGTAGGAGAAATCATCTTAGGTTCATATGATAATAAACTCTGTATGGCTGACTGGCGATACAGGAAAATGCGAACAAGCATAGATGCTAGACTCCAAAAAGGGCTTAATACTACTTATGTAGAGGAAGACAGTACTGTATTAAAGTTGGCAAGAGAACAACTTGATGCGTATTTTCAGGGTAAGCGTAAAATATTTGATGTGCCTTTGTTGCTGGTAGGTACACAGTTTCAAAAGTCTGTTTGGCAGGGTCTTACGAAAATTCCTTTTGGGACAACAGCCTCATATCTAGACTTGGCTAAAAGTATAAACAATGAAAAGGCAATAAGAGCGGTAGCCTCTGCAAATGGTGCAAATGCCATTTCTATCTTCATCCCTTGTCATCGTATCATCGGGTCCGATGGTTCTTTAGTCGGGTATGCTGGTGGCTTAGATGTGAAGAAGAAGTTGTTGGAGATTGAGAATAATTTGCCTACGGTAAAGGAATTAGATGCATAAAATTTTATTACAAATAACTCTCACACTATTTGTCTTGATAAATTTTACTGGATGTAGTGCAAAAAAACTATATGACATGACTATGGAATATGAACGTAGTAGTGCAGGGTTGGAGAAAAAGTCTATCACTTTGAACTTTGGAGAGATAGTTTATCTTGAAAATGATGTGAAGAGTGATGTTACTCTGGTATTGATTCATGGATTTGGTGCTAACAAGGACACCTGGAATAGAATGATAGCCGAGTGGGACGATAGATATCATGTCATCGTTCTTGATCTGCCAGGTCACGGAGAGAGTATTTCAAGTAAAACGTTAGGTTACACCACTACACACCAAGCGCAAATGCTAGATGCTTTTTTAGAAGCTAAAAAGGTTAAAAATTTTTACTTAATGGGTCACTCTATGGGAGGAGCTATAGTATTGCGTTATGTGCAGAACCATATGAAAAATGTAAACGCTTTGATACTCATAGATGCCATGGGCATGGTGAAAACGAAAAGTCAAGGAGATATACTCGTAGAACAGTCCGATAAAAACCCACTTTATGATGTGTGTACTAAAGAAAGACTTGAGACGCTTTTAAACTATTCTATGCATAAGATTCCGTATATACCAGATATATTTAAGGATGTTCTTCTCTTGGAGAAGTGTGCAAGAAAAGAGTTAGAAAAAGTTATGTATGAGGACTTATTTAAAGATGTTGATCTGAGTGATATAACAAAAAGAATAAGCATCCCAACTCTCATACTATGGGGAGAAAAAGACAGGATCTTGCATATAGATAATGCAAAACTGTTTCATCATACGATCAAGGATAGTCAACTGGTTATTTTTGAAGGCATAGGACATGTACCTATACTTGAAGACCCTGAAAAAATGGCTGATGAGGTAGATAAGTTTATCAATAAAATGAATAAAGAGTGAAGATTAAAAGATGAAAGACCTAACTCTCTTTTTTAGCCATCATCTTTGTACTAGGTGTTGCGCTCAGTATCGTAGCCTATTATCAAAAATGGTCTATACCGTTGATATAGCACTCTCCACATACCAACGCTTCAAAAACTCCTCCCGTTCAAATATCTTCGCACCCAGCATAAGCTTGTATGGCATATAACTCTGTCCCAGATTCCAAAAGGCAAAGCCATTTGACTGGAGATACAGAGCAAGTAGTACGAGTTGGGCTGTGCCGTAGTTGCGGTACTCTTTTTCTCGCTTGCTGAAACCACTGAGACTGGTGTAGGTCTTGCCTATCATATAACCTATCTCTCCTGCAACTACTTCTCCTTCCTCTCTAATAAGTGCAGATATGACTTTAAAGTTTTCATCTACTCCTTGAGAGGCTTTGAGTGTGTTGAGGTACTTGGGTGTCAGCCAGTTGTGTTGATGCAGTCTGTCGATACCCTCAACCACTTCATCTAAGTTTTGACTTACTTCAATTTGCAGGTTTCTTTTTTGCAGTAATTTTTTTACCTTTGTACTGATGTGCAGGTCATCAAAATCCAGCAGAGCATAGCTAAACTGTATCTCAGGAAGTAACAACTCTTCCTCTTCATAAT
>SOIS01000050.1 GCA_004375965.1 Candidatus Cloacimonadota bacterium
AATCTGTGTCCAAAAGAAGGTGTTTATTTTTATTGATTTTGAATGAAAGTTGTGGTAATTTAAGAGTATGAGAAAGAGAGTTGTTTTTATTGGTGCGGGGAAAGTTGCTTGGTATCTTTCCCATGCCTTGCATAAATATGGTTATATTATTTCCGGTATATCATCGAGAAAAAAATCATCTGCTAAAAAGTTAGCCAGCAGATTTGGTGCTGAATTTACCTCACAGCCTGAAGATATTGTTAAAAATGCAGATATTATATTTATTACAACCCCGGATTCGGAAATAAAAAATGTTGCGAAGAACTTATGCATGAAGCATGTTTTCAAAAAGAAACAACTCATCATCCATACGAGTGGACTCCTGGGAGCAAAAATCTTAGACTGTGTAAAAAAATATGATGCATTACCACTTTCAATGCACCCAACATTCTCTTTCTCATCAAGGTCTTTCAATGAGGATAAACTAACAGGTGTATGGTTTGTTCTTGAAGGGGGTGCTGAACCAATTCAGTTGGGAAAAAGAATTGTTCGAGATCTCGGCGGGAAATTCCTTGTAATAGAGAGCGACAAGAAACAACTGTATCATCTTGCCCTTGTCTTTGCTTCAAATTTCTTTGTAGGCATTGAGGATATGGCAACTGATTTACTCAAAAAATGCGGAATAAAAAAGAAGGATGCAGTAAAACTCATAAAACCCCTTGTCGAAGTGACAGCAAAAAATATCTGCGCAACAGGCACACTCAAGGCACTTACAGGACCAGTAGAACGGGGTGATATTGACACAATAAAAAAACACCTTGAGCTTCTTTCAGAATATGCACAACCTTACAAAAAAGCATACTTAGAACTTTCAAAACACATTTTGAAGATGGTGGAAGAGAAGGGAGAGATTGAGAAGAAGAAAATACGGGTGATGAAGAAAATCCTCAAAATAAGAAAATAGGGGCGTTCAATTGAACACCCCTATTTTCTCTTTGCTCTATGCCCTCTGCACTATGCCTTCTGTTTTATTCTGTGTTCTTCTGTGGCTCTAATTTTTTCTTGATTTCTTCATTTTCAGGGTCTAGTTCGAGTGCTCTCTGCCATTCCTCTCGAGCCCTTTCTTTATCTCCAAGTTTTTCATAAACGTCACCAAGATGCTCATAAATAACCGGATCTTTTGCCCTTTCTTTTGCCTTTAGAAGAAGTTCCTTTGCCTTCTCATAATTTTTTAGCTTAAAATATAACCAACCAAGACTATCTATATAGTATCCATTAAGTGAATCAATTAACAATGCATGGGTAATGAGCCCTTTCGCTTCTTCCAATTTCATATTGTGTTCAACGTACAAGTAGCCAAGTGCATTGAAAGCGTCTGCATTCATTGAATCCAGCTCTATAAGTTTTCTATATGAATATTCAGCCGAATCAAGATCTCCCAATTTATCATAAACAAACCCAAGACTATACCAGGGTCCTGGAAATTCTGGATTTTTTGCGATACTCTTCAGAAAAAGGGATTTAGCCATCAGGTATTCCCTTTCTCTATAAAGATTTGTTCCAACAGAGAAAAAAATGTTTTCCTCTTTTATTCCTTTCTTTTTCAACTCCTCAAAAAAATGGGCTGCCTTTTCTTCATTTTCATCTTTTATACTTATGATGTATAGATATTCAAGATTGGGAGTGAAATCAGGGTTGAGCTTAAGCGAGAAATTAAATTCCTCCTCTGCTTTCTCTATCTCCTTTTTTTCATTGTAAAGCCTTCCAAGAAAGTGATGAACACTCGCATCGTTAGGGAGGAGTCCAGAAAGAAGAAGATAGTGTTCAAACGAGTTCTCACTGTCACCCATCCTGTAAAAAGCATAAGCAAGTTGTTTTCTCACAGTATTCTCTGTTGGTGAAATATCGAGTATCGTAAGTGCATAATCCCTTGCTTCAATCCATTCTCTCTTGACAAGGTTAAATTCGACAATCCTTTTTAGGAGTTTTATACTATTCGGATTAAGCAAAGAGGCTTTTTTATAAAATAGAAGCGAACTGTCTACATCACCCTTAATTTCATAAATAATTCCAAGACCAAGTATTGCTGGATAGTAAAGGGAATCAATAAATAGTGCCTCTTTAAATTCAAGTGTTGCAAGGTCGAATTTTTCCGCTCTTCCGTAAAGGTCCCCCAATTGTGTGTGAATCCTGAGGTCAAATGGGTATCTTCCTTTTAATTTCTTGAGAAGCTCAATCGCATCATCTATCATATTGAGGTCTCTCATTAATTGAGCAAGATTAATAACAAGAAGATAGTTTGTGGTATCGTTTAAAGCTTTCTTATATAAGGAGACAGCCCTCTTCATCTCACCCCTCTCTTTCTCCCTGTTGCCAAGAATTACATAAAGATTTGCATCCGCTGCACCATGTTTAACCGCTGCCTCAGCGTATTTTTCTGCCTCCTCATAATTGCCAATTTTTGAAAGAGAAAATGCAAGCTCTGATAGGAATTCAGAATTTTCAGGATCTTCAAACAATGCTTGTTTAAACTCTTCTACTGCAAGACTATCCTCGTCGTTTTGCTGGTAGTATAAGCCTAATGTGTAATGTTGAAGTGCAGAATCTGAAAGTCGTTTTTTTTTAATTGTTACCTTTGTACAGCCAAACGCAGACAAAAGAATGATGAACAAAAAGAAGATTGGGTAACCGTATCCCTTTTTTCTAAAAATTAGAACCCTTTTTTCAAAATTTATATTTTCCAAAGTCCTCAAGGTCCATGTTTTTAAGGTATTCCTTCAGGGCCTTTTTCTTAATCTCATTATCCAATTCAATGGATGTCCCGCTTTTCTTCATTACTTCTTCTTCAACATAAATCGGAACTTTCATCCTTAAGGCTATCGCAATAGAATCGCTTGGTCTTGCATCTACTTCAAAAAGTTCACCATCCTTTTCCAGAACAATTGTTGCATAGAATGTATCGTTTTCGATCTTGTTGATGATAACTTTCAGCACGCATAAATTTACACCTTTAAGAATATTCTTTATGAGATCATGAGTGAAGGGCCTCTGTGGTTTTACTCCCTCAAGTTCCAATGCTATAGCATTCGCTTCTGGCGTACCAATCCAGATAGGTAAAACCATATCACCCTCAACCTCTTTTAAAAAAATAATTGGTGTCTTGCTTGCCTGGTCAATTGCCATCGCCGAAACCTTGACTTCTACCATTTTATATTCCCGTTTCTAATATGTTTTTTAAAATAAATCCAGCAATGAGTGAAAAGAGTAGAGCGAGTAGGAGATCAAATGCACTCACCTGATACTTTTTCTTTTTTAAGAATGAGAGAAATCCTCTAGGGAAAAGTGCAAGTGGAATAAAGAGATAGTAGAAACTTCCCAAAATAGTAAAAGTTGTTATTGCTGCTCTTTCAAGAAATTCAACAATTTTCATTTTCCAGTCAGGAAAAGTAAGTGGTAGATTAAAGGAAGACTTTATTGAAATAATAAAATAAAGAGCACCGTATGTGACAGCTATATATACACAGAAGAAAATTACAAAGATAGTGTTGCCATAAAGTGGTATGGATGATCCATAGGAGGGAGAAAATGGAACAGAGATCGAAATAAGCCAACATGTCCCTATATGTACAGCCTGATCAATAAAGAAGAAGAAAAAATCAAGTTTTCTTGCTTTAGGGGTTATAAGTAACTTTGCTTTATCGACCAAAATGTGGAAAACAAGATTAAAGAAAAGATAAAGCCATAGAATTGGATAATGCGGGAGATAGGGAATAGCAAAGATAAAAACAAGGATACCTGCAATAGAACCGTGTAGAATAACACCCCATCTGTATTTTGTCTTTATCCTGAAAACAGAATCTGTTTGAAGAGGAAAGTCACCTATAAAATGACCCGCAAGAAGACGCCAGAACAAAAATGAAAAATACATATTACACAACCTCGCTTACTACCCACAATTTGATAGTTGCCTGGACCTCTTCATGAAGTCTTATAGGGATCGTATATACACCAAGACTCTTAATGGGCTCATCAATGATAATCTTCTTCTTGTCGATTTCATATCCCTCTTTTCGTAGAAGTTCAGATATATCTGGTAAAGTAACAGAACCGTATAGTCTCTCATTCTCATCTACTTTCACAACAGCTGTAATAGAAAGAGTATCAAGTTTCTCTGCAAGTTTCTCTGCCTCTTCCTTTGACTTCATATACTGAACAGACTTCATTTTTTTTATCTCTTCAAATTTTTTCATGTTTCCTGGTGAAGAAACAAGCGCTTTCTTTTTCAATATTAAGTAGTTTCGTGCATAACCAGAAGCCACATCAACCACATCACCCTCTTTCCCTAATTTCTCTATGTTTTCAAGTAGAATTACTTTCATATTCTCTCTCCGTCTCTAAAATGAATGCATAATTAACCATATTAAATAGAAAACTCTGCTCCGTAAGGTATAAGAGCCATTTCCCTTGCCATCTTGATTGCTTTTGCAATCTCCCTTTGATGTTTTGCACAATTTGAGGTAAACCTTCGTGACTGGATTTTCCCTCTATCTGTGAGAAATCTCTTTAGAAGTTCAACATCCTTGTAATCAATCTTTTTGGTTCTGTCCTCACAGAACTTACATTTTCTCGAACGCTCCCTAAACATTGAAACACCTCCAAATTTAGCCACGGATTACCACAGATGGAGTAATGAAAATAAACTGTTTAATAAATTAAATATATCCGTGCTCATCTGTGGCTTATTATTATCTTAAATTAGAATGGCAGATCATCATCTTGCAGTTCCTTTTCTGTTTCTGGAACCTCTTCCTGTTCCTCCACTGTCTCTTTTGGCTCCGCTGTTATTTTCTCCAGATTTTGGATCCTCCAAGCATTAATCTCTACTATATTCCTTTTCTGCCCCTCAACCTCCCAGCTCCTACTCTGCAACCTTCCTTCAACATAAACTGCACTCCCTTTATGGAGTGCTTCTGCCAATCGCTCTGCTTGTTCTCTCCATACAGAAACGGGAATGTATGTAACAGCCTCCTTCCAGTTTCCGTTCTTGTCCTTGTAAACCCTGCCAGATGCAATTCTAAATTTAAGTACTGGGACACCATCTGGCGTAAAATTAAGGTTAGGGTCAGCAGTAAGTCTTCCACTTATCAAAACTAAATTTATTGCTGGCAATCTTATTTCACTCATGTCTCTTCCCCTCCAATCTCATTTTCATAATCATCATATGGTATTTCAGTTTCGATTTCAATCCTCACCAAGTTATTTCTTAGAACTAAGCTATTAAACTTGAAATAATCCTTGAAGGTTTTGATTTTCTCGGGTAGAAGAATAAACTGAAAAACAACAAAAACTCCAATATTCTTTTTCTTTATCTCATAAGCCAGTTTCTTCTTTCCCCATCTGTTCACTTCTATAACCTTTCCCTTTTCACTTGCAATAATTTCCGTAAGCTTATTTATCTCCTTTTCTATCTCCTCGTTATCACATGATGGATCAAATATTATAAGTGACTCGTATGCTTTCAAAACTTTACCTCCTTTTTTTCAAATTCTTGCAAATACAGGTGCAAGGACTAGTGAAATGACACTCATCAGTTTTATCAATATGTTTATCGAGGGTCCAACTGTATCCTTTAATGGGTCACCAACTGTATCACCTATAACAGCTGCTTTATGGGCTGGACTGTTTTTTCCACCAAAGTGACCGGCTTCAATAAATTTCTTTGCATTATCAAGAGCAGCACCTGTATTTGCTGTAAAAATACCAAGCATAAAACCAGTGATGAGTGCTCCCATAAGAAATCCTGCAAGTGAAACAGGACCAAGAGTGAGCCCAATAATAACTGGGATAACAATTGCAAGGATACCAGGAACTATCATATGGTTAATGGCTCCCTCGGCCGCAATATTGATGCACCTTGTTGTATCTGGATCAGCCTTACCTTCTAAAAGCCCCTTGATCTCGCTGAACTGTCTTCTCACCTCACGGACTATCCTGAATGAAATCTTTCCAACAGCGCTAGCAAGAAGCGAAGAGAATAGAAACGGTATCATCCCACCTATTAAAAGACCTGCTATGAGTTTAGGGTTTTCAAGGTTTAGGATAAAAGTTCCTTTTATCTTAGACACCGTGGCGATGAAGGCAGCAAATAGACCGAGTGCTGCAAACGCCGCTGAACCAATCGCAAAACCCTTTCCAATTGCAGCAGTAGTATTACCGACTGCGTCAAGTCTGTCAGTAATGTTTCTTACCTCCGGGGATAATTTTGCCATTTGAGCAATCCCTCCAGCATTATCAACAACAGGTCCGTATGAATCCACAGAGAGAGTAACACCAAGTATGGAGAGCATACCAAGTGCTGCAAGTGCAACACCATACATTCCTGCAAAATAGAAACTGATGAGGGTTGCAAATGAAATCATTAGAACAGGGATAACAGTGGATTGCATTCCAATTGATAGTCCATTTACTATTACAATTGCTGGTCCTGATTTCGCTGATTCCGCTAACTTCTTCACTATAGTGAATCTATCTGATGAAAAGAACTCACTAACAAAACCAATTACGAGTCCTGTAAAAAGACCTGAAATTATAGCCCAGAATGGACCGAGACCACCATAAAATTTTTCACCTTCATTGAATGATATATTCAAAAATTTAACAATACATAAACTACCAATAACCATAATAACAGTACTTACATAAATGCCAGTATTAAGTGAGTTCTGAGGGTTTTTCACGGGTAGTATCCTTATGATTAGAATACCAATAATTGAGGATATTATTCCTAACGAGGCAATCAAAAGGGGTAGTTCTACAAGTTCACTTCCTATAAATGTGAAACTTATGCCAATGACAATACATGCAATTATTGATTCTACATAGGACTCTAAAAGATCTGCACCAAGTCCTGCTATATCTCCTACATTATCACCAACATTGTCTGCAATGACAGCAGCATTTCTAGGGTCGTCTTCAGGTATACCTTCCTCAACCTTTCCAACAAGGTCTGCTCCCATATCAGCAGCCTTTGTAAAAATCCCACCTCCAGCACGGGCAAAAAGTGCAAGTAGGGAGGCACCCATAGCGTATCCGCTTATACTCAGAGGATTACCTTTGAAGATTACATAAACAAAAACAAAACCAAGGAGCCCAATACCAACAATTGAAAGGCCTGTTACTGCACCAGAAGAAAAAGAGACTACAAGAGCCTGTTTTAGCCCTGACATTGCAGCATAGGTGGTTCTTGCGTTTGCCCTTGTTCCAATCCACATGGCAATATAACCTGCTAAAGCAGAGACGATAGTGCCAATAAGAAAAGAGAGTGCAGTTCTCCAGTCAATACCAATGTTTGAATACATACCAGTCACCGTAAATATAATTATAATAATTATAACTACAAAGGAGACAATATAATATTCTCTTTTAAGGAATGTTTGAGCCCCTTCCTGGATAGCCCTGGATATTTTTATCATAAGTTCGTTACCCTGCTTTCTCTTCATAATTGAAAGAGAAAGTAGAAAAACTGTAATGATCGCTAAAAATGCTGTAAAAAGAGAAGTATAAATTCCTTTCATAAAACCCTTTTATTTGTGATATTCATAGCCTTTTCAATTCCTTCATTACACCAGATCTTGATGCAATCAACAGCACTATCAATTATTGCAGAGAGTCTCTCTTTCTCATCATCTGAAAAATTGAAAAGGACATATTCACTAAGTGGCAAATCATTATCGGATTTGACAATACCAATACGTAGTCTCGGAAAATCCTCTGAAGAGAGATGGTAGATTATTGAAGCAAGTCCTTTATGACCACCATCTGATCCACTCTTTTTTAAGCGAAGGTTTCCAAAAGGAAGATTAACATCATCAATAATGACAAGAAGGTTTCCAAGATCAACCTCAAAAAAATTCTTTGCGTCACTAACGGAGATACCTGAAAGATTCATAAACTTCAATGGCTTAATTAGTATGAGAGTAGATTTCCCACACAAGACCTCTCCCAAAAGGTATTCAGCTTTTCCAGGTTTAACTTTTATTCTCTCATCCTTAATCATCCTGTCAATAATCATATATCCAATATTATGCCTTGTCCACTTATAATCATCACCTGGATTACCAAGTCCACAAATAAGTTTTCTTACCGGAGCTATTATTCTTTCCCCTCCTGCTTTTCCTCCTTTTCTACCCTTTCTTCTTTCTTTTCAGCTTCGACCTCTTCCTCTTCAACCTCAGTTATTTCTTCTACGACTGGGACAACCTCTTCAACAACCCGTGGAATAACAACATGGAATACTGTTCTCTCCGGGTTATCAGCCAATTCCGCGTCTCCGATATCAATATCTTTTATGTGAATGGATTTCCCTGTTGTCAATTGAGATACATCTACAGTAATAACAGAGAAAATCTTTGAAGGAAGTACAGTTACTCTCACTTCATGGGTAACCTGTTCAAGCATACCTCCTTCCTTTTCACCTATCGGTATTCCTGATGCTTTAATAGGAATATCAACAGTAATCTTTTCGCCCTTATGGAGATGTTGAAAATCTATATGTAAAACTTCATCTGTAATCGGATCCTTCTGAATGGCTTTCACAACAGACCAGAATGTTTCCTTGCCTTTAATTTCAAGATTTACAACACCAACTCCGTATGGATTTCTCTTTATTAAATCTTGGAAATCCTTTTCCCAAACAGAGGCAGATATAGCTTGCTCTCCATGACCATAGATAACACAAGGGATTTCTCCATTCCTTCTCAATTTTTTTGCAAAACCCTTTCCTGTTCCCTGCCTCAACTTTGCTTTCAGTTTTAATTCTTTCATTGAACCTCCGTATCAGACGAAAAGTGAGCTAACTGATTTCTCTTCATGTATCCTTTTTATTGCCTCGCCAAGAAGTTCTGATACAGAAAGAACAGTGATTAGATCAGTCTTTTTATGACCAAGTGGGATAGTGTCTGTTACAACAAACTTCTTTATTGGAGCATTTCCAACCTTTTTTAATGCATCTCCTGATAGAACAGGGTGAGTACAGCATACAAAAATATCTTTTGCACCTCTTTCATGTAAAGCAATACTTGCTCCAACAATAGTTCCTGCTGTATCTATAATGTCATCCAAAATAAGAACTTCTTTCCCTTTGACCTCTCCAACTATGTTAATCACACTTGCCTGATTGGGTTCTGGCCTCCTTTTGTCAACTATTGCAAGAGGGAGATTACCCAATCTCTTTGCGATAGCCCTTGACCTATTTACACTTCCTGGGTCGGGCGAAACAACTACAAAATTTGAAAGGTCAAATTGCTTAAAATGTTCTATGATAACAGGCGCTGCATAAAGATGGTCAAACGGTATGTTAAAGAAACCCTGAATCTGTTCTACATGCAAATCCACCGCAAGAATTCTCTGTGCGCCTGCAACCGTTATGAGATCTGCAACGAGTTTTGCAGATATAGGGACTCGTGGTTTATCCTTTTTATCCTGCCTTGCATATCCAAAATAGGGGGTAACAGCTGTGATTCTTCTCGCTGATGCTCTTCTTGCTGCATCCATAATAATAAGTAGTTCTAAAAGGTTCTCTGCAGGTGGATTTGTTGATTGAATAATAAATACATCCTTACCTCGTATATTTTCTCCAATTTTAATTCGAATTTCACCATCAGAAAATCTCAAAGCATCTATCTTTCCTTTTTCTATACCGAGGTATGAACATATCTTCCTTCCAAGCTCAGGATTTGAATTACCTGAGAACAACTTTATATTATTATCCATTGCTCCCACCATTTTCTGGGGTGGGAGGATTCGAACCTCCGAATGTCCGCTCCAAAGGCGGATGGCTTTCCACTTGCCTACACCCCAAAAGATTTTATACTATTCTATTTCTTCGCCTTCACCCTCTTCCCTCTTAGTAATCTTTACATTATCGGTTGCAACTCCTTGTTTGGAAAGTTCCTTTTTATATTCTTCAAGGATAACCGTTTCAATCCTTTCCCTTGTTTCATTGTTTATTGGGTGGGCAATATCCCTGTATGTTCCGTCCTTTCCCTTTCTTGATGGCATTGAGATAAAGAATCCGTTTACTCCTTCTATAATTTTAAGTCCTCGAATAACAAAACAGTCATCTAATGTTATATTAGCAAAAGCCTTTAACTTAGGCTCATCTCTCAATGTAATCCTGACTTCTGTTATTTCCATTCTCGTTCCTCCTTACTCTTAAAAGAAAATTGCGGAATTTCAGATGACTTGATTGAAAATGCCTCTTTTACCCAGTAACCTTTTTCAGCGAGTTTAGTAAGAGCATTATCCATCTTCTTTTTGTTATCAAAAATTCCATAGACTGATGAACCACTCCCAGAAAGGGAAACGGAAGCTGCCCCGTTCAGGATAAGCAACCGCCTTATTATTTTTAGTTCCGAATATTCTTCAATCATCACCTCCTCAAAATCATTTTTTATCAACATCTTACCATTCTTTACAACTCCAACATCAAAATTATAATTTAAAACTTTAATATAATTTTTACTTTTTGTCAAGAACTTTATTTTCTCGTAAGCCCATTTTGTATCAATACTGAAACCAGGAAAAACAACAAGGTAATTATAAAATGGTTCTGGAATAATGGGCTCAATCCGTTCTCCTCTTCCTGAAACGAAAGCAGTTCCACCATCAATAAAGAAAGGAACATCTGAACCTATGGGAAGTGCCATGCTTCTCATCTCTTCCTTACTCAAGTGAAGAGAAAGTAAAAGGTTTAATCCTGTTAAAACAGATGCTGCATCTGAACTCCCTCCACCGAGTCCTGCCCCAATTGGTAAATTCTTCTTTATGTGGATGGTTACACCCCTTTTTTGACCTGTTCTCTCCAGTAAAATCTTTGTCGCCTTATAGCAGAGATTTGTTTCATCGACAGCAAGTTCCGGATTGTCCGTAGTTATAACAATAGACTGATTGCCAAGAGATATATCGAGTTGATCGAAAAGAGAAATTGTTTGAAGAACTGTCTCGATGTTATGGTACCCATCTTTCCTCTTTTCAAGAACTCTTAACCCAAGATTAACTTTTGCAAATGCTTTTATCCTTATACTTTTCACCTGTTAACTACCTTTTCAATAATTAATGCAAGGATATGTCCTATAAGGATGTGGGACTCTTGAATTCGTGGTGTATCATCCGATGGAACCATTATTGCCAGATCTGCCATCCTTGATAACGGTGTTTCCTTTTTTCCCGTCATTACAACTATCTTTATATTATGTTTTTTAGCAAACTCGGCTGCTTTAATTACATTTAATGACTTTCCACTTGTTGATAGAGCAATAAGAATATCACCAGCATGTGCATAAACGGCTAACTGTTTTGAAAAGATATTCTCGTATCCAAAATCATTGGCGAGCGCAGTTAATGCGGATATATTAGTAACAAGGGAAAATGCAGGAACCGATATACTCTTTTTTCTAAGCTTACCAACAAGTTCACAGGCAATATGTTGACAGTCAGAAGCACTCCCACCATTACCACAAAGGTATATTTTTTTATTCTCTCTGAGAGCATCTATTAACATCTCTGCTGCTTTGTTTATATCATCTATACACTCGGAGAGTAAGTGTCTCTTCACATCCAGACTCTCCTCTATCTCCCTTTTTATATCATTTTTGTAATTCAATATTCTCTCCTTTTGTGCGTAACAAGTTTCGCTAATCCTTTTACATCATCCATCCCTTATTCTCATTCATTTGACAGGTATCTTCTGAGAGCATCATCCCAGGTGGGCATTCTATAATCGAAGCGCTTCTCAAAGAGCGAATTATCAAGAACAGAGTTTTGAGGTCTTTTAGCTAATCTTTTGCTTTTGAAATCCACGCTTTTTATAGGGATTATTACTGTTTTCCCGCCAGAAAGTGTAACAATCTTTTTTGCAAAATCAAACCAACTACAGCTGTTCCTGTTTGTAATATGATAAACTCCATATTTCTTAACTGTTAGAAACATCTTAAGTGAAACTGCAAGATCATATGTATATGTGGGTGAACCGTACTGGTCATCAACCACCTCAATGCTCTCTTTTTTCTGCGCAAAAGAGGTAATTGTCTTTACAAAATTCTTACCATTTTTTCCAAAAAGCCAGCTTGTTCGAACAATAAAATATTTTTTTAGCATTGCTGTTATTATTTTCTCTCCTTCTCTTTTTGTTTCACCATAGAAATTTAACGGGTTTGGACGATCTTTTTCTGTGTAAGGGATCTCCTCCCAGCCATCAAAAACATAATCTGTACTTATGAAAACGAGCGGGACATCCAGTGTTTTACATACTGTTACAATATTCCTAGTTCCGGAGACATTTACATTGTAAGCCCTCTTCCTGTCTCTCTCTGCTTTATCTACATCGGTATAGGCTGCCAGATGGAAAACAAAATCGGGTTTTTGTCTCAAGAGATAGTCAACGACATTTTTATGAACAATATCAAAATTATCGATATCAATCCCTATGACTTCATATCTCCTTTTTAGTCTTTGAACAAGGTCATAACCAAGCATACCGTTTGAACCTGTAATAACTATCTTCAACTGAACCTCACAATCATTCAGATATAAGACCTTTTTCCATTTTCCTAATTTCGGGCTTTCTTAATTTCCTTCTCTCTTATGTACTCATTAGCTTTGAAAAGCGCATCTACTGAAGCACCTGCATCTCCCCACCAGCCTTTGAAAATCTCGTATGTCATCTGCCCTTTTTTTATATATGCATTATTGACATCAGTTATTTCTAATTCTCCCCTCTTTGATGGGGTGAGGCTTTTCACAATGTCAATAACACTGCTGTCATACATATAGACTCCAATAACAGCAAGATTTGACACTGGGTTTTTAGGCTTCTCTACAATCTCCACTATCCTCTCATCCTCTACTTTAGCAACACCGTATTGAGCCGGATCTTTCACTTCTTTCAAGAAAATCTTTGCACCCTCTTTTTGCTTTTCAAATGATTGTACTGCTTTTTTTATGCTTCCATCAAGGATATTATCTCCGAGAATAACGGTAACTTTATCATCACCTATAAAATGCTCAGCAAGTCCAACTGCTTCCGCAATTCCACCCTCCCTTTCTTGAAATGTATAGTTAATGTGTTTTAATCCAAATTCACTACCATTGCCAAGAAGACGCAAGAAATCACCCGCATTGTTCCCTCCGGTCACTATCATTATTTCATGTATGCCTGCTTCTATAAGTGTCGAGATGGGATAATAGACCATAGGTTTATCATAAACAGGGAGGAGGTGTTTATTTGTTATCTTTGTAAGAGGAAAAAGTCTAGTTCCAAGACCTCCGCACAGTATCAAACCTTTCATATAAGCCTCCTTCTCAATCAGAAAACAGATGTCAGAGATCAAGGTTAAGAAGTCAGAAGACAGGTGTCAGAGGTCAGAAACCATTTAACTCTATTTCTGTCTACTATTATCTGATTTCTGTCTTCTGTCACCTGTCCTCTGTCATCTGTCGTCTGATTTCTATCTTCTGTTATTAGCGAAACTCAGTACTAACAGTATAATTGCTATATCATAAATAATCATCTTTGTAAAGAAAATTTTTTCATGAGAAATTATAAAGAGAATACTGGGAAATCTTTCTTCTTGACAATCAGGCTTTTTTAATTTAAATTAAGAAAAATGTTTATAATATCTGTTAAAATAGAATTTTCAGCTGCACATAGAATAAAAGGGTATAAAGGCAATTGCTCACAATTTCATGGACATAATTATAAGGTGGAGGTGAATGTAAAAGCAGATGAGGTGAATAAGATTGGAATGTGTGTTGATTTCAGGAAGCTCAGCAAGATCTCAAAAAATGTAATTAGTTACCTTGATCATAAAAATCTCAATGATGTTCCACTTTTTAAAAAGAATAATCCAACTGCTGAAAGTATTGCAAAATTCATTTACGAAAAGATAAAACAGCAATTAAAAGGAGCTTTATCACTCTATTCAGTGAAGGTATGGGAAACGGATAAGTATGCAGTGACATACTCAGAAAACAAAGTAAACAGTGAGGAGTAGGCAGTAGGGAGAAAACATATACAGAAATTTTCGAAATTCAAAAACCGAATGATGAACTTTCCCATCAACTTATTTATCTAAGGAAAAGAACGACGAAACTAAGTGAGGAGAAAATCTCCTAATTCCTAATTTCTAATTACAGCATGAAAATTTGTGAAATATTCAAAAGCATACAGGGGGAATCGAGTTATGCGGGCTGGCCTTTTGTCTTTGTAAGATTTACTGGTTGTAATCTAAGATGTGCTTTTTGTGACACAACGTATGCTTTCGAAGAAGGCTTTGAGATTTCAGAAAAAAAACTCCTCGAGAGGATTACATTATACGGAATAAAGTCTATTGAGATTACAGGGGGAGAACCACTTCTGCAGAAAGGAGTTTATGCGCTAACAGAGAATCTTATCAAACGTGGTTACACTGTTCTTCTTGAAACAAATGGAACTATGGATATTTCAAGGCTCAATAGAAACATTATTAGAGTCATTGATATAAAATGTCCTGGTAGTGGAGAAAGCGACAAGACACGATGGGAAAATCTTGATAACTTAAGAAAAGACGATGAAGTAAAATTTGTTATTATGAATAGGGATGATTATGAGTGGGCAAAAAGAATTTCTAAGAAATTCTCACTTACAGAAAGGTTTACTGTAAATCTCTCTCCTGCATATAATTTTCTCCCACAACAAAAACTTGCAGGATGGATTCTTGAAGATAACTTACATGTACGGTTCAATCTTCAACTACACAAATATATTTGGAAGGGTATAACGAGAGGAGTCTGAATTGAAGATGAATAAAGGAATAGCGGTTGTTCTCGTAAGCGGAGGGATGGATAGTGCAGTTGTATGCGCCATTGCAAAAAATAAATACAACCTTGCATTGCTTCATATAAATTATGGTCAGAGAACAGAAGAAAGGGAACTTAAAGCCTTTAACTCTTTGGCAGATTTTTATACCTCTAAAAAAAGATTAGTAGTAGATTTTGACCATTTAAAAAAAATAGGTGGAACGAGCCTTATTGGGCAAGATATCGAGATTCCTGGTGGATTATCAAAGGAGGGTGCGCCTTCTACATATGTACCTTTTAGAAATGCACAATTTCTCTGTGTTGCTGTCTCATGGGCAGAGGTAATAGGTGCTACTACGGTAATCTCAGGAGCAACAGAAGAGGATGCAGCAGGATACCCTGATTGCAGGAAAGAATTCTATGCAATTTTTAGTAGACTCGTGGAAGCAGGGACAAAGAAGGAGACGAAGATCGAGATTGTTACACCTCTTATTAGTCTGAAAAAGAAAGATATCATTAGACTGGGTGTAGAACTGGGTGTACCGTTTGAACTCACCTGGTCCTGTTATAGAAATAATGAGAAGGCTTGTGGAAGATGTGACAGTTGTTTACGAAGATTGAGGGCATTCAAAGAAGCGGGAGTGGAGGACAGGATAGAATACGAACTTCAGACCCAAGACTGAAGACCTTAGACCACAGACCACTTTTCCTCTGTAAATAATCAGTCAACCCCGTTACATTCTCCCGAAATGCTGTCATTGCGAGTATTCTCTCATAATTTCTGCCGAAGCAATCTCATTTTCACATTTATATCTCTTGTTTTCACTTTTAGCTTTCTATTGTCAGTATGAGATTGCCACGCTCACGGAGTTTACACTAAACAAGGTGAATGTGTTCGCTCGCAATGACGGGATTCACTGAGTATTTACTTTCGTCTTTAATAACGGAACTTTTCTTCCTCAGATAAACAGGTTAGCTTGATTCTTCCTGATGGATAACTGTGTATCTATCAGGGTAAACACTATTGAAACGTTTAGCAGCTCTTCTACGCCAAAAATGTGTTAGTCTAAAGTCTTATGTCTAATGTCTTAAGTCTTTTATTTTGACTGGAGTGCTCTTAAGGCATTATCTACCGCAGACGTTGCTAACCCATCTGCTATTTTATTCTCTATCCTGGATATATGTTCAATACGCCACCGCTTGTACCGGCGTAAAATCTTCATTACAGTGATGGATAGCTTCTTCAGTTGAGGGTTTTTTATCTTGTAAATTCCTGTTAACTGTCTTGTAAGAAGTTGGCTATCACTTTTTAAGAGAATCTCAACCTCTTTTTTCTCCTTAACCAAAGGTTCTATCTTCATTAAAATCTCATTCAATGCTCTATATTCAGCAATGTTATTCGTTGCAATACCAATATATTTTGAAAGAATGGAGAAAATCTTTCTTTCTTCAAAAACTATTGCACCAACACCTGCATGACCTGGGTTTCCTCTGCTTGCACCGTCAAAAAAAACTATGATTCTTTTCTCACTCTTCACTAATTCCTTGACCTTCCTCCCAATATATAAGGATTCTACCACAGCTTTCACAAGTAAGAATTCTATCCCCCTTTTTGGCTTCGTTTATCACCTGGGGTGGGATAGTAGAAAAACATCCCCCACAATTTTCCCCTTGGATTTGAACAACTGCTATGCCATCCCTGCAACTTCGTATCCTTTCATACCGTTTAAGAAGATTGCGTTCCATCTCGCCTGCAATTTTTCCCCTTTCAATTTTCTTTTCTTCTATCTCCCCTTCAAATATCTCTTTCTTCTCTTCAAGGGCTTTTTTGTCTTTCTGGTAACGTTCCTGCATCTTTGAGAGTGCTTTCTCTTTTTCCCTTTCTTCTTCTTCTATTCCTTCCGCTTTATCAAGCAAGGTTAGAATTTCATCTTCTAAACGCTCAATGTTTGCCTCCTCTGTAGAAATCTCTTTCAGGAGAGCAGCATATTCCTTATTGGTTTTTACCGTCAGAAGTTGCTTTTTGTGTCGTCTAATACTCATCTTTGTCTCCTGTAGTTTTCTGTCTATTGCTAATTCCTTATTATGATCCTCTCTAACTCGCTGTTTGACTTCTTCAAGATCCTCTTTTCTTTTATTAATCTGATTTTCAAGTTCCTTTATCTTCTGGGGAATATCTTTTATCATCGTTTCTCTTTCTAAGATTTCCCTATCAATAGTCTGTAGTTGGAAGAGCTTCGCAACTGATTTGTTCATTTCACCTCCATTCTCCCATTTTTAAAAAAGAAATCACAGAGACATGTAGATAATTGGGAATTAGAAAGTAGAAACGATAAGGCGTTTGGGGCATTTAATTCGTTCACGCTGCCAAACTGCAGCACTGCAGCACTGTAAAATTGCAACACAGCAAGAAAGAAAAAATAACGATAATCTTTTATATGTCTCAGTGACTTATCTTGCATTTTTTATACTTTCACACAATTCCCTGAAGCACTAACAAAAGAGGGTGCAACCTTTACGGTGCACCCTCTCTTCTTTAGGTATATTAGTATGTATTGAGTCTAAGGCTATTAATCTATTCTCCCTCATAACTTGATTTGTGGGCGAAACCCGACTTGAACGGGTGACCTCCGGTATGTGAGACCGGCGCTCTAACCAACTGAGCTACTCGCCCTATTCAAATGTGGGCCCGGTAGGACTCGAACCTACGATCTTCTGATTATGAGTCAGCTGCTCTAACCAACTGAGCTACAGGCCCATCTCTTTATTGCTAATATATTAAATTTCTCGTATATTGTCAAGTCTTTTTTATTTAGTCTCTGAAAACCAATTCAGAGATATTGATTATTCACCTCCGCACTTTAATTTAAAGCTCATTTAGCAAAGGGCGAATGTATCATTGCGAGGCTGAAGCCTGCGGCTACTTCATTTTGCAGTGCTGCCGGAAATTCCATTAAACCAATTAAGCCAATAAGACTAATCGAACCAATGGGACAATTTGTTATTCTGTTATCTATCATCTGACTTCTGCATTCCATCGTTCATCTTTCATCTTCTATCCTTTAAGCTTATCTGTAGCCTACACTATTTACTACAAGTTGAGGGCTTCGTATGCTTCTGCAACAAGGTAGATAGAACCTGTAATAAGGATAAGAGTATCATTATCTGAAAGATTTCTGGAAAGTTTTACTGCGCTTATTATAGTATCTGTGATGAACACTTTTTTTCTGAATACCTTTCTTAAGTCCGATAGCTCTGCTCTCCTCTCCGAATTTATTCTTGTCAGTATAATCTTATCTGCAACCCTCTCGAGTATCAAAGCCATTGCTTTTTTATCCTTTGAAGAGAGGCAGGAAAAGATAACGACGATTTTCTTGTGAGGATATATTTCAACTAAAGAGTTTACCATCTCTCTCATTGCAGAAGGGTTATGTGCACCATCAAGGACTATAAGTGGATTTTTTTCCACAACATCAAATCTTCCATCCCAAACACATTTTTGTAGTCCTTTTTGCACCGCCCTTTTCGCAATTGTAAACCCCTTCTTTTTTAGTATCTCAATAGCAAGCAGTGCGGTACTGAGGTTCTTTAACTGGAAACGGCCTCTCAGAGGAGAAAAATATTCTTCATCTCTATAGGAAAATTTAATACCCTTTTCCTCTATTGTACGGGGCTTCACCTTTATATACCGTTCTGTTGTATAGAGCAGTGCTTCCCTTTTCCGGACAGTGTGTTCAATAACCCTCATTGCATTCTTATGCTGTATGGATGACACAACAACTCCACCCTTTCTTATTATCCCGCATTTTTCTCGTGCAATTTCAGAAAGTGACCTGCCAAGCGTTCTTGTATGATCAAAACCTACGGAAGTAATAACAGAAATGAGGGGATTAACAACATTTGTAGCATCTTTTCTCCCTCCCAGTCCAACTTCTAAAATATTCAGATCCGTTTTCTCCCTCTCAAAATGTACAAATGCCACCGTCGTTAAAACCTCAAAAAACGTTCTATGCAACTTCTGGTATGGTTCATCCAGGAAGGGCTTAAGTGTATTAATAACCTGGCTGAAAGCCCGTTTTGTAATATTTTGTCCGTTTATCTTTATCCGTTCTCTATAACTGAAAAGATGCGGTGAAGTAAAAAGACCAACATTATACACCCCTTCCGAGAGTATACTGGAAAGAATCGCTGCTGTGGACCCCTTTCCATTCGTGCCTGCTATGAGAATTGATTTAGAGAGTTTATTTTGAGGATTGCCTATCTTTTCAAGGAAGTTTTTATAATCATTGAGATTCACCTTTTTAGGAAAGTATTTATACCTCTCGTAATTTATGAAACTGTTAAGATAAGAATCAATTGCTTCTCTTTTTATATCTTTTTTTTGAGACCGCATCATCCCTTTGGAATCTTCCTCTTGATTATTTCATATCTGTCATCTATCCATTTGATTACGAGAGTAGAGTCTTCATTAAAGGGTAGACCAAATAGAGTCTCTTTTTCTTCTTTTAAGATTTTTGGTTTTCCACTGAAATGTATCCCTTCAATACTTTTGTTAAGAACAGATTTCTGTATACCCCCGTAATTTGTAAACAGAAGAATTCGGTTATTATCAAGAAGGAGTATTTCCCTATTCTTATCCCCGCTGATGTCAACGCCCGCTTCTTTCAAGATGTAAGGTTCAATAACATCTTCCAATACCCAGGAGGACAAATCGTAAGTCCCCTTAATACCTCTCTTAAAATCATCTATATCTTCCCTGGATTTAAAAGCTCCAATCTTCACCTTAAAAATCCTCTGCTCTTCCTTTAATTCTGAAGAATCAATATATACAGGCAATGATAACATTTTGATTTTCTTGTAGAGTTTAACAGCACCCTCTCGTATACTACTTGAACTGACCTGTAGTGTGTAATATTTATCTTTATGTTGTTGGGGTATGGGAATTGTTGCATCCACTCTCGTTGATTCAACAGGGACAGCCTCCGTAAGTCTCTGTTTGTAAGGTTCTCTCCCACATAAAATATCAAGAAGTTTTGCATTGAGTGGTATTTCCTTAATGGGCAAAAGGGTATTACCATCAATTACTTCAAGAGAGAAATTACCCTTTTTGCCAGTTATTACCCTCAAGCCTTTCTCTGTTGTCAAGAGAATATCCGTTTTTTTCTCACGAACCTCCTTTATTACAACCTCATTGCTCCCAGTATCAAATCTATACAATGTATCTTGAGAAACGAAGAAGATAGTTCCGCCATCTCCTGTAATCCATTTTTGAACCGGTGTTTCTATAAGGTCTATTTCAGAAACAACTTTCAATATTGTCCTTTTAATAGAAATAATCTTTGCTGGATTCTTCGTAAAGATAAATATCTTATTCTCTGAGGCTGTTATTACAAAATCAACACATTCAGCCTTGAAAGGAATCTCTGAAATGAGCTCGAGGTCTTTTGTTTCAAGGAATAGAAGATTGTTTTTAGTCAACACATACATGCGTTTCCCAAAAGGGGAGATATCCAGCTTCACAAAATCCTGCAATTCTATCCCTTGCTCCAATTTCTTAGAGAGAAGAGAAAATTTTGAGAGTTCATAAACTTCATTCTTATGAAAAACCGCTATGATTGACGAAAAATCAGGAAGGGCATGAATTTCTCTGAGGGTTTTTTGGAAATCAGCCAATTTTGTTAATCGCCCACCTTTATCAAATCCAAAAACGGAACTTTGTCCGTAAAGAATTATGTTATCTTTTGAGGTTGAAACACCCTTTACCTTAACGGGAAGATGGACCTTTGTAACTTTTTCCTCCTCTAAATCTACCAAGTAGATATCCTTTTCACAAATCAAGAAAACTTTATTTTCGAGAAGTACTGCTTTTATGAAATCTGTAAGATTTATGGGATAAGCTCTAAATGGTTTAAGTGTTTTAAGATTCAAAACCTCAATTTGCTTCTCTGTTGCTATTATAAGTGGAATAGAATCAAGAGTTTCCTTAATAGAATAAGGAGAAACTTGTCTATCCTCCTCCCTGGGTTTTTTGCAGGAAAGGGGGAGTAAAAGGAGAATCGAAAGAAATAAAACCAAATACCTTTTCATTTTTCTCTCCGTGTTACTAATTTAGTTTTTGAGTCAATAAGTTCGGAACGTTTTGTACGTTTAGATCGTTTGTATCGTCATCAACGCTCAAAACGATAATAACGCTATAAACGACCCAAGTAATAACTCTGGATTTTCTTCATCTAAGGATTTCAAGCATTTCTTTCACTGCCCTTTCAAGTCCTACAAAGATTGCTCTTGCAATTATTGAATGACCTATATTTACTTCTTCTATCTCTTCTATCTCCGTCATTCTGTAGAGATTTCTGTAGTTCAGATCGTGCCCAGCATGGACCTCAAGACCAAGAGATTTTGCATGTTTTGCAGATTCAATGATGCGTTTTATCTCCCTTTTGCTATCAGGTCGTAATCCATAACTTTTTGTATTTATCTCTATAGCATCTGAACCAAGTTCTTTTGCCTTTTCTACAATGTTTTTTTCAGGTTCTATAAAAAGTGTTACTTTTATACCTTTTCCTTTTAGTTCTGGTATCACCTTTTTCAGCTCTTTCTCCTGCTTGAAGATATCTAATCCTCCTTCAGTTGTAATCTCTTCGATCCTTTCAGGAACAAGGCATGCCCAGTCAGGTTTTACTCTTTTAACAAAGGATACTATTCCAGGAGTGGTTGACAATTCTATATTAAGTTTTGTTTTGATAATCTCACGAAAAAGTTCTATGTCCCTTTTCTTTATGTGTCTCTCATCCTGCCTGAGGTGCGCAGTTATACCATCACATCCTGCTCTCTCTGCAATCAGAGCTGCCTCGACGGGATCCGGGATAACTGTCCTTCGTGCCTCTCTGATGGTTGCAATGTGGTCAACATTTACTCCAAGTCTTATCATCCTATCACCTCCTCTTAGGTTATTTATTTCTCTTCATTGCCAATAATCTATCTATTTATTATAACAGAGTACGCATCTATTATCAAGAAAAAAGATTTCATGGAATATCATGAGATATTTTCTGCTTGGAAGAAATACGAATGTCCGAAGTAATTGTCTTGATTAGAAGAAAGCCTGTCAATGAGCTCGGCAAGTAAGAAGGTCGTTTCACTCCTCTCAACGACAAGGAAGGGTGTCATTACGAATATGCTCTCATATTCACTCCTCACGCAATCTCACATCTTTCTTTATTAGTCATTCTTTATTAGTTATTCGTTTGTTTTTCATTATGTCTTGACATCTTATAATTTTGGTGATACAATTTTAATAATGAGAAAAACAGAACTGAAAAGGATTATCAAAGAGATTGGGCTGGTGCCCAAAAAGCATCGTGGTCAAAATTTTCTTGCAAGTGAAGCTATTGCAGAAAGGATAGTTAATGCTGCATCTCTGTCTGAGAAAGATTGTGTTGTTGAAGTGGGCCCGGGTCTTGGTGTGGTCACAGAAAAAATCCTTAAAAAAGGAGC
>SOIS01000251.1 GCA_004375965.1 Candidatus Cloacimonadota bacterium
CCAGTGAATTACGGATAGTCGCTCCCAGCGAACGTTTGACATCCTGTCCTTGAGCCAGTTGAAGATGGGATCGAATTCGTTTTTCTGAAAGGAGTGAACATATTCATGCCAATGTAATAGTTTCTGGTTAATGATTGTATCCAGATTTCATTTTGTGTAAAGTGATTGATCAGGAACAAAGGGTCGCCAATCGAGGTTGTGAAGATCAACAAACATCTTGCAAAATAGAGTCAGCAATTCCTGTTGTTTCTCCTTGGGAGATTCAACAATGATATCCCCCATTAAACGACCATTTATTTTCTCCATAACTACGAATGGCTTACCAAAGTAAGACACATCTTGTTCCAGTACATACACTCTGGGTACAGGATAGCCAATTTCGTGGAGTTGTTTCATTGCATTAAACTCTTTTGCAGATTTTTCCACAGCATCATCACCGGGATATATCCTAAGGATTAGATCTTCACGATTTTGCTCGGTGGCTTCCTCATATTCTACTGTAAACGAGTAGACGTCATTTTCCCAACCATCGCTAATTCTCACGAGATTAAGTATTTGCATATTCTTTCTGTATTGGAACTCTTTTTTATAAAGAGTCAACAATCCACTATGAATCTCTTTTTCTGTGGGATACATCGATTTCCTCTCTTTTTAACTTGTGCTAAATTTGTAAAATCCTTTACTCTAAACCATATACTTGTCTTGGTGCGAGGTATTTTGGAAACTTATCCAAAAGGGCTAAGCGAACAATATAACAAAAATGGCAAGCACTGACATATTCTTCATCGTGTTTAACTTTATATTTTTTGGCCAAAAGAGCTGGACCACCTTTGAGTAAAGGACCACAGATTGGGTGTGAATTGGCGTCGTAGTTCTTAACCAGCTTAGAAAGCGGTATCTCCCACATATTACCCATAACCAAACCCTGGCATAAATGAATATATCCATACGAATCAATATGAACTCTTTTTGGGTTTTTCAGATCCTCCTCAGGACACTCTATGAATTCATCGTATCTACTTTTTTGGAGCCCTTCGAGCAATTTCTCTACAGCCCTTCCCTTAAGCAAAGCTCCGCCTTTTACGACAGGTTCTCCTTTGGGTTTAGTATTATTTATCCTAACTATAGGTTTCTCAATGCGAATCGAATGGACAGGCATGCCTAATCTTTTTGCCGCAGCTAAAACCCGTTTAGCCGGATTATCTTTTTCCTCTTCATAGTGATATGGATCATCACTTATACTCAGATCTGATATTTTTAGTTTACAGAGAGGGTTAAGCCAAAGATCCGCATCTTGCTCAGATATTCCGTAATAGGCATTAGTTACAACACCTACTTTGAAACCCATGCTATGAGCAATTTTGATTCCTTCGAGCATTAGAGGGTAGAACAAAAACGGTTCACCACCTTCAAAATATACCCACTCTATTGTGCCAATCTTAGTTGCCTCGTTAAGGACCTTCTTTATTTTATTCAGAGTGAAAGTACCCTTAGCATCTGGACCACTGTATACAAAACAAATGTCGCATTTTAAATTACACATGTAAGTTAGTAGAAAATGAATTCCCTTTAACATAATACTCCTCCTAAGCTGTCAAAAATCAGAAATTTCACACAACTAATTTTTAGGTAAAGTGCGAACCAAGGATAATATGAGAACATTGTAATCGCGTAGAATTTTCATGATTTAAACTTCTTTTATCATATAGTATGGTTTGTTACACTTCAATATCTTGTGCTACGAAGTGAGCATTTTGGACATCTCATTTGTATCAGAAGTGGTTCATATAAAATAATTTTAGATGTCACATTTCGATTTTGTGTTTCTTTCAACTCCCTTTAGGCTATTTATTACCTTCTTTATCTGCCTTACACAAGCTTTTGCATCTTTGTTTATTTCTGTGCCAGTAAATCGCAATACCAACCATCCATAACTCGCTAACTCATTGTTTCTCATTCTATCCTTATTCAATGCTTCTCTGGAAGAGTGATATGCCTCACCATCACATTCAACATCAATCTTTCCTTCTCTACAGAACAGACCAAAATCCAAACAGTAGGTCCTACGCTCTTCCCTAACAAACAGTTTTCTTTCTGCTGGAATTTTTTCCTTTTTCATAAATTTGTATTACTTCTCCTCAATATGACTCGTATGGGAAAGGTCATTAATCTCCTTCGCATTCATCAATCTATTCAAGGTAGTGGGAATAAATACAATCCTCCGCCATTTCTTACTACACACTACTCTCCACTACTTGATTCAGAGCCATTTTGTTATCCGTTAACCCTTTTCATCTTTGCGTCCTTTGCGGTCTCTGCGGTGAATGATTCCTTCTCAGAAACTGAATGTAAATTGCACATTAATTGAATTGGTGTCCTTCTCTTTTGCAAATTGATGGTAAACAAAGGTTTCTGCTATCGGTGAAAGCATTAGCCCGACGAGATAGAAAGAGCCAGGTCTTATTGACTCCTCTCTTCTTATTTTATGCATGGTAAAATCCAACAAGTAACCAACACCACACGAAGCAAAACCTCCAGCCATCGTTGCAAAAAATGTCCCCCAGGGATTTTCAATCTCTTTACCTTCTTCCATCATCAAGTTTCCCATAAGATAAACCCCAGCTGTTCCACCGAGAATTGTACCAACGAGCCCTCCAGTCGTCATCGTTCCTGACAAAAATTCCAAATCCTTCAGATTAGGATTGCCAAAAAATGAAATACAGCTTAAACAACATGCATTTGTGGTTCCTATCATAAAACCTGCTGCACCTCCAACGATACCTACACCCATTTGTGCTCCCATAGTGGCACTTTTTGATGCAGCAAAGATAGTTGTCATATAAAAAAGTATAATTAAACAAACTAAAATAAATCTTTTCATCTTTGCTCCTTTTTACTACAGTTTCAGAAAATCAGTTAATTAAAAATCAGGAAATGAAAGGTTAATGTTTAGTATATATTGATAGTTATTCATGAATTTTCGTTTTAAAATTTATCGATCAAAACGATGTTAACAATGAAAACGCTTAAAATATACTATTTAGGTATTTTTCCCTCACGATGGGAGGATACAATAAAACAGAAGAAATGTAAAGAAAAAAATTAATTTTAACAATCCAGGTATTTACGTTGTCTGAACAACTGAGAATCGGTTGATTCAGGACGTTCTTCTATGAGTTCATCATCTGGGACTGTGTGGAATGAAACGACCACTCAGTTTTCTTTACCGACTACTGCCTGATGTCAAATGTTAGTCGGGATGGATACCCACCTCTTCCCTATTCCCTTATCTAAATCGCTGACAAGAATGTTTGAATTCCATTTATCACCATCCCATAGATCAGTCCTCCGAGTATACCACCACATAATAAGCTTCTTACGTTTTCAGGGGGTTTTACTATCTCAGCACGTTTACCAGGTTGGTTATTCACTTCCCTTCTCAATGTGCTGCTTTCGTAATATTCTTTGTATATACCATACAGCTTACCCTCTTTAATATTACATTCTCCCTTCAACTTACCACTCTCATAGAATTCTTTGTATATACTAGTCCTAAAGTTCCATTCAACTTTCAATGCACCGCTCTTATAGTATTCTCTTTCTATGCCGTCCGATTCTTTTTCTTCTTCTGCGTTAGCATAACACATAAAAACTACTATTACAACAACTGACAAAAGTATCCTTTTCATAATTGTTCTTTTCCTATTATTTTTAACTTGTGCTTTTGTGACTTGTGCGCTTGCTTCTTATTCTAAGCTGCCCGCAGGCTCCTTCTATATCAGTTCCTCTACTTTCTCTAAGGGTAACAGCTTGTGCTATTGGATAGAGGAAATCAACGAATTTCTTTATCGTTTTTGAATTTGGTCTCTTGAACACTTTATTATCTATAGAATTAAAAGGAATAATGTTTATCTTGCAGGGGATTCCTTCTGTTATTGCTGCGAGTTCTTTTGCATCTTTTAAAAAATCATTAAAACCTTTAATAAGGACATATTCAAATGTTATCCTCTTCTTCTTCATACTTACATAATAATCTAATCCATCAAACAATCTTCTTAAATTGTATTTCTTGTTTATTGGCATTAGTTTTTCCCGCTTCTCATCAGTTGCAGCGTTCAATGAGATGGCAAGTTTTATCTGAAGTGGTTCCAGAGCAAGTTTCTGGATACCTGGAACAATTCCAGCAGTTGAGAGGGTTATCTTCCTTGCTCCAATATTCATACCTGTGTCACTATTTAGGATTTTAATTGCTTTTAATACATTCTCATAATTAAGAAGTGGTTCTCCCATTCCCATAAGGACAACATTTGTTATCCTGACACCTATAATACTCTCCACCCTTCTTACTTGATCTGCAATTTCCCATGGAGAAAGATTCCTGATAAATCCTGTTCTTCCTGTCATACAGAACGTACAATTAAGAGGACACCCTATCTGTGTTGATATACAAACGGTTTTTCTTTTTTTCGTTGGTATATAGACGCTCTCGACGGTCTCTCCATCAGGAAGACCGAAGAGAAACTTTATAGTTCTATCCTTGGATGTTAACACTTCCAATTTATGTAATTGTGGTAATTCTGCTTTCTCCTCAAGCATCTCTCTTATTTCCCTGGAGATAGTTGATATGTCGAAAAAACTACTCTTATCCTTCTTCCAGATCCATCGGAAAATCTGGAGAGCACGGTAAGACTGCATCCCCTCACCAGTGCAGAATTGCTTCAATTCCTCGATTGTCAGGTTTTTTAAATTTGTCTTCATGACGTGTGTATGTTAACAATGTCTCTTTTATTCTTGGTTTATTATCAGGTTCAAGAAGTTTTATTGCGTTATCAAGAATGGAAGTATATGTCTCTTCGTATTCTCCCTTTGCATTCCATACAATCCAACCATGGGATTCCGCATCTTCTGCAGCCTTCATCTGCACTCTAATATAATCCTTGCCGAGACGTGACCTTTTCCAGTCGAAACCCTGAATATACGCAATCAGTTTACTATCGGTATATCTTAGAATGGAATCACCACGCCTGATGCTTTCAAAGACAATGTCATATGTTCTTTTCTCCTTATGTTTGTTAGCAAGGAAATCGTCAGCAAAATGTGATGGATAAAGCATTGGATAGATAAGGTCTACTCTTTTACCTGTCTCAGAAAGATGTTGTCCTTCTCTTGGAAGGTGATTATGCCAGGTTGCATATCCAAATACTGCAATGGATATTTTTATTCCTTCTCTTTTTAACCTTTCATTTGCCATCGAAAGAAAAGAAAGAATAGCTTCTTCCTTTTTTCTTTTATTTTTAAAAGGAAAATAAGCTTGAGGTTGTTTGCTATTTGATGAAGGAAATCTTACATAATCAAATTGTATCTCATCAAAACCTGCCTTCACAGCCTCTTCAGCAATGGCAATGTTATATTCCCATACTTCTTTGCAAAAGGGATCAACCCAGACAAACCCATTTTCATCTTTCCATAATTGTTTAGTTCCAGCTATTTTCACCGCATATTTTCTCGATTTATATCGGGCAAGGATAGGATCTCTAAATACAACAATCCTTCCAATGATATGGTATCCTCTATCTTTGAGTTTTTTAATGTATAAGTTTATATCTTTTATAAGTGTTCTTTGCGAACCTACACGTTTCACAATTTTTAACTTCGATTTATATGTCAGTTTCCCATGTGAATCCTTTATGTCGATCACAAGTGTATTTATTAAATCCCCAAAATTATTAAGAAGTTTATCCATATATTTTCTATCACCGGCTCTATAAGCATTTATATAAAGTCCTCTTGTAAATTCAGGGGACTCATCTCTCTCAAGATGGAAATGTCCCTGTAATAAGATAGTGAAAAGGAAAAAAATAGAAACAATATACGTAAATTTTTTCATCACCATTTCTCAATGCAATTTATTAAGGTTGTTATAGAGGACTTATTGTTAAGATGGAAAAAGTGTGTCATATTTTTTGTATCGCTTGAACCAAATCTAACAGGATACGGTCTCGCACCCTTCAGGGTTTGTATTCGATTGACAATGTTCGATTCTGTTTTTTCAGTCAGGTATACATCAATAATACTGACATCCCGTTTTGTAAGCAGGTAATCTATGTGCCAGAATTTTTTCTTCTTCATTTTAATATGCCTTTTGATTCGTTCCATAAGATTTTTCCTGCCAGAACCAATATAGATATAGTATCCAGCTGGAAACACTTTTATACCGAGAACACCTATCCTCGCTCTGATATTCCTTTTAATTTTGATAAACAGTATGTATGCTTTCAATCTACGAACCATCTTCAACTATTCATAATTTTGAGTTCTTCTTCTTGCTTGCCTCATTCGAAGCAATCTCATATTTATAAACTCTGGCAAATAACTTCGTTTAGTTAGTTTTAAACTAATAAAATGTTTTCTCATGACTTTTCCTTGTGCTCCTGTGCTTTTGTGTATGGAATTAAAGCACTCGCAAGAGAATCTCCATTACTATGCAGGTAACCGGAGCAACAGTAAGATTATCATCTAAAGGTAGAGGTAGAAGTTCTATGATAGTTGCAGTTAAACTTCCAATAAGTATGATGAGAAAACTGAGTTCTATTCTTGGAAGAATTATCAAAATTAGTCCGATTATTAAACAGGTAATGAAAAAGGATGCACTTCCAATAATGGATCTCTGATGAAAAAATCTTATCCTCCCATACTTCTTCCCTATTACTGTAGACATTGCATCCCCAAAGATCATAAAAAGGAGTGAAGCAATTGCAACACTCTTAGAAAAGAATATAATGCAGAAAAGATTGGCAATCAGAAAATTCGTGATTCCAAGAAGAAAGCCTGCTTTTTCCTTAAGTATTCCTTTCGAATGTTCTACCATTACCCCGTATGAGCCAGGAACAATTCTTCTTAAAATTTCAAGAATAGTCGTAATTCCAGAAAAATACAACAGGAAACAAAGGGGAAGTAACCGTGTAGGCGAAAAATAGTATATTATTGGGAAAAGCGACCCAACACCTATTCTGAATGTTTTTCTAGCCCATATCTTCATTTTCACTCCCTTTCAAAATTTCTTTCCATTAATACAACTGCTGCGACTATATATCATGATTAAAGGGTGTCATAATTTCGGACTTTCATTCATTCTATTCTGCAGTTTTACTTTTTTCCTCGCTTCTCTCATCTCCTTAATCGCGGACATATTTGCAATACCACTCACTACAAGAAAAATTGCAAGTGCAGGAGCTAACCATCTCCACTCTCGGTGATAAATTAAAAATATCAATGCCAGAGAAATCACAAAACCAGATACAACAATTGTTATTGAACGTGGTTTTCGTTGAATTAGAAAGTAGGCTACGATGACAATAGGAAAAGCCCATGGTAATAGATAAAGAAATACACCGCCACTCGTTGATACTCCCTTTCCTCCTCTAAATTTTAGAAAGATAGGCCAACAGTGACCAACAACAGCAGCGATACCAACCAGTGCAACAAAGAAAAGATGTGAATGGAAGAGTCTGTGGGAGATAAACATTACAAGAGCCCCTTTAGCTGTGTCAAGAATCCATACTATAATACCATAAGGTTTTCCAACCTCACGTAAAACATTTGCAGCACC
>SOIS01000236.1 GCA_004375965.1 Candidatus Cloacimonadota bacterium
ACGACCTACGGATTAGAAGTCCGTTGCTCTATCCAACTGAGCTACAGGCGCCTTAACATAATATAACAAAATGGAACTCTTTTGTCAAATAAAAAAGAGATTCTTTCAGAAGATATAACTGTTATTAATGGTGTATTTGTAGTTGTTTTTAGTTATTGTTTAAGAATGGGAAAAATGGTAACAGAGATTCGATATCGAGAAATTATAACTTATGGTGAAAAGTTTGGAATGGTTGTTATCCCTATTTTTCAACATAACCCTACTTTCTCTTCAGCACGAAGTGTTAAAACATCCATCTTACATCTTATATCCCTCAGATTACTTTTTACTCTTTGTTTGTGTTTTCTTTTCCTTATCCATAATCTCTTTAATCTTTTTTTCTTCCCAATCTTTTCCAATTATTCCCTTCAGACCAAAGACACTGACAGCATGCGCTATCAATCCTATCCCCCATCCAAAGAGAGGCCAATAGAACCAGAGAGCAGTAGGTGAAGTAAGAATATTCAGTAAAAATAACCCAAGGTTTACAATTACATAGATAAATAGATGAACATAAAAAGATTTTATTTCTGAAACTCTCTCCTTCGCCGCTTTATATCTTTCATCTTCTTTCATGTTATATCACCTCCTATTTAGTTATTGAGTTATTATGTAATTCAGTTAATAGGCAAACAGGTAATTCGTTTATTTCGCTTACTGCGTCTCCTGCGAATGAAATGATACTGCGTATCTTGGGTTTCCTATGGCTTAGAAATCTGTTTGCTTCCTTCAAACGAGTTGTGCTTTGTAGCCGTAAGCAATTACTCCTGTTTTGCCTTCTGCTTGAAGTTTTCTATAAACAAGTTTTACTTCTTTCCCTGTTGAAACTTCCTTCGGGTCTACATCAACAACTTGTGTTGTTACCCTTACACCATTATTAAATTCTATTACTGCAATGATGTATGGTGTGTCAAGTTCCAGGAATTTTGGACCAACATAGACGGTTGTATAGGTTACTATCTTTCCAACATCTGGCATTTGTTCTTCATCGAAATCTCTTCCACCACACTCAGGACAGATAAGACGTTTTGGAAATAGCACTTTTCCACAACCTTTACATTTCTGTCCAATTAGTCTATACCTTCCTATCCTTTCTCTCCAAATTTTTTGTGTACTCATTCTGCTACCTCCATTATATGAACAACTGATGAGGCACCTGTTCCGCCCATATTCTGTGCCATTCCAATTCTTGCATTCTTTACCTGTCTCTCTTCCGCATTACCGATAAGTTGTTTGTATATCTCTATTACCTGTGCAATACCACTTGCACCTACTGGATGTCCTTTCGCCTTGAGCCCTCCACTTGTATTGACAGGTATCCTTCCACCTATCTCAGTATTACCCTCCTCTATAAACCTTCCACTATTTCCCTTTTCAACAAAACCGAGTTCTTCTACAACAATAAGTTCTGCAATTGAAAAGCAATCATGCACTTCACAAACGTCTATATCCTCCGGTTTCCTGCCTGCCATCTTATATGCCCTTTCTCCTGCAAGTCTCACCGCTTCAAGTGATGTTATATCCTTTCTTGAATGAAGTGCAATCGTATCTGAAGCAACCCCTGAACCTGTTATCTTTACAACCCTATCTTTCATTTTCTTTACCATATCAAGGGGTACGAGTATTATAGCGGCCGCTCCATCAGTTATGGGAGAACATTGAAGGAGCGTAAGAGGGTCAGCAACCATAAAAGAATTAAGTACGGTTTCTAAACTCACTTCCCTCTGAAATTGTGCATCAGGATTTTTTGCTCCATTCTTATGGTTTTTAACAGAAACAGCGGCAAGTTGCTCCCTTGTTGTTCCATATCTATCCATATGTGCCCTTGCAATGAGCGCATAAAGGGCGGGGAATGTTGCACCAAAAAAAGCTTCATTTTCTATATCTGCAGCAGCAGCCAATGCACTTGTCGGATCATCACAGTCTGTCATTTTCTCAACACCTGAAACAAGCACAATATCGCTCATACCAGAAGCAATCTCCATAAAACCCAGTCTTAATGCTAACGCACCGGATGCACAGGCAGATTCAACCCTCACTGTTGGCACATTTTTTAGTCCAAGATAGTCAGCAAGTAGCGGTCCAATATGCTCCTGTCCAACAAAAAGCCCACTCGACATACAACCTACGTACATCGAATCAATCTCAGGAGTCTCTGCATCATCAATTGCTTTGAGCGCTGCTTCAACAAAAAGATCCCTTAGAGAACTATCCCAGTGCTCCTTAAACCTCGTCAATCCTGCACCTATGATTCCTACTTCTCTCATTCATACCTCCA
>SOIS01000101.1 GCA_004375965.1 Candidatus Cloacimonadota bacterium
AGTGTATTCGCAATGACAAACTAACGGACCAAACGATATTAACAATCGAAATTTATCCCGTAAATGCTTTGCATTTTCGGGACGCTCTAAACGAAGTTAGTTGCTAAAGTTATAAATATGAGATTGCTTCAGAAGATAATATGTAAGAGGACTCGCAATGACGAATTATTCAGCAAACAGATGACAGATAGACAAGATATTATAATCCTGAACATCCTGTTATCCTGTCTAATAAAGATAAAAGATTACAGGATTCATCCTGTAATTATTTACATCGGAAGTGAGCTGGGTTTCGATAAAGAAAAAAGGGGAGGTAAAAACCTCCCCTTTAACTTATAAAATTTTTGAATTAAAATTTGAACTTCTTGGAAAGCCCGTAAATACCAACAGGAGCTTCCCACCAGTTTCCCTGGAGTGCCTGGATTAATCCAATTATTGACATCACTGCCATAAAAAGCAACCCCAGTATACCGATTATCCAACCAAGAATAGGAATTATAAACAAAATGTAAAGACAAATCTCAATGATGAAATAGACGAGTCCCTGTTTTGCATGATGCATGCAGAAAGCATTATCCCTTTTTGCAAGTAGAGGGACCAGGAAAAGAATTCCTATGTATGATAACCAGGCAAGTTGTTTTCCTTCCTCCACAGCTTTATCGCCAGCCACAGGTTTCTTAACTTCGGGTTTTGGCTCTTCTTTCTTCATTTCTTCAGCCATAAAAACACCTCCTTTAAATTTTAATTTACTCTTTATAACATTTTCTATGAAATTTGTCAAGACTTATTTTAAATTTAAGTTGATAAAAGGCAAAATTAAGCCTTTTCTCGTTATTTTTTAGTCTGTTGTCTCAGGTCTTGGGTCTAATTTATCTCTTCCCCAGGGGTTTCATCTGTACTTTTTTCTTCTTTAATTTTTACTTTTATTGATTTATCAATCTCTATCTTTTTCAATAACATTTTTATTTTTGATTGCTCTATGTGTATCTTGATCGGTAGCCTGTTTTTCCCTCTATTAAGCCATACTTTAAAGCCTTTTGGTTCAGATTTAATAAGATACGTGCTATATGTGTTAAAAAAATCCTCATCAATTACTATCTCTTCGATCTTTGCACGTGCCAATTTTAATTCGCCCTGAGGAAGACTAACCTGCAGAGTGTCTCCTGGATCAAAATTAATACCCATAAGATAGAATGGTAGTGTAGTAATATCTTGTATAGGATGTTCCCTTAAGATGGTATCAACTTCCTCTTCACCTTCGATAATCTGTGAAAATATTGCCATATTTTTATTACGATAGAATAGTTCGAGTCCTTTTGACAACTTTCCTATTCTTTTTATTTCTGTCTCAATACGAACAGGGAAGAAATCCTCTGTAGTATAAATATCTATATGCGATTTAAAAATGCTTCCAAAAAATTTTGTATCATATGTCATGTAAAACAGCTCAGTTGAATCATATATGGTTTTACCATAAAACCTTATTACTGTTTTTCCTTTTAAGAAAGGTCCAAACGTGATATCATAATGAAGCGTCTCCCCCACTCTTAATTCTGCCTTCCGACTCTCCGCAAATATGGAGAATGATAAGATTAGCAAAGTGAATGAAAAAATAAAAATTAAAAGGTGTGTAATCGAAGTATTGTTATTCATAGTTATTGTTATTAATTTTTTCATTTTTCCTTTTAACTTTTTACTTATCTTTTACGTATTCCCATATAAGTTGGGCTGTCTTCTTCCCAAATCCTTTCACCTGCTCAATTTCTTCTACTGATACTTTTCCCAACCTTTCTAACGAGCCAAAATGGACCAACAATTGTCTTTTCTTAACCTCACCTAAACCACTGAGCCCATCGAGAACTGAAGAACTCAATTCTTTTTTATGCAATTTTCTATAATACTGAATTGCAAAGCGGTGCGATTCATCCCTAACTCTTTTAAGAAGTTTAAGTGCAATTGAATCTCCTGGAAGGGATACAATTTTCTTACCAATAAGATGTATTTTTTCAAATCTTTTTGCGAGTCCAATCATTGGAATGTCAAACCCTTTCTCATTAAGAACAGAAAGAGCAACATTAAGCTGACCTTCTCCCCCATCCACCATAAATAAGTCTGGTTTTTCCTGTTTTAGTTTTATAATTCGGTTTAATCTACGTTTTATAACTTCTTTTATCATAGCAACATCATTGATTCCTTTAACTCCTCTTATGCGATAATGAAGGTAGCCACTTTTCTTAGGTTTTCCATTAACAAAGAGAACAGAACTTCCAACTGCATACTCACCCATTATGTTTGAAACATCAAATGCTTCAATTCTGATTGGTGGTGATTTAAGCCTCAGAACTTTCATTAGTTCGAATACTTCCTTTGAAGTTTTTGCTTCAGCTTTTTTGCTTAAAAAATCATTCAGAAAGAGGACTGCATTCTTTTGCGACATCCTCAAAAGTGCTAATTTCTCTTTTCTAACATTCTTGATTATTCTAACCAATCTCTTTGCCTTCATACTGAGCCATTGTTCAAGGATGGATAGGTTATACGGAGCTAAACTTACAATGACTTCCTTTGGGATAAAATTTCTCTCCCTATAATATCCTGTAATGAATGATTCCATTGTCTCATTACTGTCAGTCATCCCTTGAAGGAAATAGTGATGCTGGTATATAAGTTTACCATCCCTGACCTCATCAACAACTACACAGAAGTTCCCGTTTTCGCTTGATAGTCCGATTATATCAATATCAATCTTATAAGGTAGAACAACCTTTTGTTTGTTTTGAACCTTTTTCAAAGCAAGGAGACTATCCCTTATATCTTTTGCTTTTTCAAATTCTAAGTTTTTACTATAATATGTCATCAATTCTTCAAGTTCTTTCTGAAGTGAAGTCTGTTTTCCTTCAAGAAATTTGATAAGATTATCCACTGCTTTTCTGTAGTCTTCAACAGAAACCAGAGTAGTACAGGGGGCAGAACAGAGTCCGATATGATAGTCAAGACATTCTTTCTGAGGAAGCCTCTTTCCACAATTTCTAATAGGGAATATCTTTCTCGCGGTCTTAATCGTTTTTTTTACCGCCTTAACATCTGTGTAAGGACCGAGAAAAAGCGAACCATTTTTCTTAATATTTCTTGTAGGGAAAACCCTTGGGAACTCCTCGTTCAGTGTAACCTTAATAAAAGGATATTTCTTATCGTCTCTGAATTTAACATTGTATTCAGGTCTATGAAGTTTTATAAGATTTGCTTCAAGGATCAATGCATCAATCTCCGTCTCAGTAACAATAAAATCTATGTTATCGATCTTTCTCACCATCCTTTCAATTCTGGGGCTCAAGGAAGAATCCTTCGTGAAATAAGATGTTACCCTCTTCTTTAGGTTTGATGCTTTACCAATATAGATGATTTTCCCCATCTTATTTTTCATTAAGTAAACACCAGGGTTTTCAGGAATGTTTGAGATAGGTTTATTCTTATTCATTCAATCCAAACCGTATAAGGCATTATGTAGAGGATTTTTTCATCTTCATATATTCTGTATCTATCGATATCTCCAATAATCCGAATAAGTTCCTCCGGAATATATGAATGTACATTGGAAAAATCGCCAGCACCAAAACTGAAGAGTTTAAAAGCATATTTTGGATAAATCTCTATGGCTACTTCTGTATCCTCTGACAATCCTGCCTTCTGCTTTGCAATTTTTACTGCCTCCCGTAGACCACCTATTTCATCGATGAGCCCAATATCTTTTGCCTGATTACCTGTCCAGATCCTGCCTCTCCCGATTGAATCAACCTTTGCTTTAGAAAGTCCCCTTCCTTCAGCAACCTTACCAATGAAGTCTTCATAAAATTCCCGTATGTCATTTTTTATCAGCTCCCTTTCCTCTTCTGAAAACGGTTTTGACGACGAAAACATTGCTGCATGTTTTCCTCTCTCAATTGTTTCAAATCTGAGTCCTATCTTATCATAAAGGTTTTTTAGATTGAATTTCCCGGAAATAACGCCGATTGATCCGGTAATTGTCCCTTCATCTGCAAGTATAATATCGGCTGCACAGGCGATATAGTAACCACCTGAGCCAGCGACATCTGACATAGAGACAATGAAAGGCTTCCTATCCTTTCCCTCCGTTGTTTTTTTGACTTCTCTCCATATAACATCAGATGCGAGTCCCGAACCCCCACCAC
Organism: Candidatus Cloacimonadota bacterium; assembly: GCA_004375965.1. Lineage (GTDB taxonomy): Bacteria > Hydrothermota > E44-bin80 > E44-bin80 > E44-bin80 > SOIS01. The sequence continues at coordinate 4,188 of SOIS01000101.1, forward strand.
TATCTATCCGTAATATTATTGCTTTTATGCTTTTATCCTTCCTTGCTGACCTTATTGCCTTTACTATAGTCTCTGAACCCATAAGATCGCCAATGAAGAAGTTTGTACTGCTCTTTCCTGAAACAATGCTACCTGTAGCATAAATAATTGCAATCTTATTGGGAGGTTCAAGTTGCCAGTCATAAACATAATCTTTCTGAGCAGTGTATTTTTTAAGTGAAATAAGCTTTGTTTTTCTTTTTTTAAATCTCTCCCTCACCTCATCCTCATACAAAAGTTCATCCAAGAGACCGACACTCTTTGCTTGCTTTGCAGAATATGGGCCTTTGTCGATCAAATCCTTAAGATGAGTGATGTCAACCTCCCGTGCTTCTGCTATGGTTGTGGTAAACTGTTTATAGAGATCATCAAGAATTGCATTTGTTACCTCTCTATGAGCAGGGGTCATACTATCCTCTGTAAATATATCAGAGGCAGATTTATATTTTCCAATGTGTTCGAGCTCTGGTTCAATACCAATCTTGCCAAGAGTTCCCTTTAAGAAGGGAATCTCCGAATATAAGCCTGTCAGAGCAAGAAAACCAGAAGGGTTCATAAAGAGCGAATCTGCAACCGTTGCAAGATAGTACTCTCTGTTTCCTAACGATTGCGTATAACAATATATCTTTTTACCCTTTCTTTTACAGGCAGATAATGCTTTTCTTATCTCCTGTGTCTTTCCAAAACCGCATTTAGGTCCGTCTATCTCAAGATAGATTCCCTTCACTTCTGGGTCATCTCCAATCTTTTCAATAATATCAAGTATTCCTCTCAGTGTTGGCTGCTTTTTACTAAAGATACCTCTTCTCCTCTTCTCTTCTATAATTGGACCTTTCAATTTCATTTCAACCCAAAATTTCTTCCTGCTTCTTAGTACTGTTCTGTATCTGTCAACACTAAAATGTGCTATTGTATAGCCTTCGCTGAATTCATTCTCTTTATTAAAATTGCTGTAACCTTCTATACCAAAATTCATTAAATTGATACCAACCCCCAATCCGAAGTTCTCTTCGGAGTAGTGACCTTTAAGGATTATTCCTTTGATAGGCTCAAGTTGTGCTGCAACAGTCAGGTTTAGTTCGTCACCGTAATCCACTGTTTCGGTCTTTGAAAAACTCCCATCAAGGGAGATAGTAAGTCTACTGCTGAAAGGTCTTATGCCCAGACCGAAATTGTATTGGGGACGAAGTCCATCAGGAGAATTTATGTTCATTCCTGTTATGCCAATTGATAAAAGATTAGATGGTCTGTAAAGTAAACCAACATCCCACACTGAACTCTTTTTTACTTTTGTGAACCATCTAAAACCAGAACCAAAGTAGAAATTCTTTCCAAGTAAGGCACCATAGGAAATAGTAAATGAATTATAATTTTGCCCTTTGCCATAAAAACTACTGCTGAAACCAATATTTCTTGCCCTGAAGAGAAGCGATGTCTCATCCATAAATCCAGAAGTGTCAAATGGACTGATTATATATCCTTCGAATGTTCTCTTAAAACCAAGTCCTGCAGGATTTACAATTGTCGATAATGCATTATCAATGACTGCAACAGACTCGAAGGCAAAAAGTAGCCCACTCAGCGTGCAAATAAAAAGTGTTATTATAATAAAGTATTTCATAATTCCTCCTTTTAATAAGTCCCCCTTTTCTAAGGGGGGGGATAGAGTTAGACTAATTAGACCGATAAGACCATATTGTTTTCTACCATCTAAGCAATGCGCCTATGCTGCCCAATGCGTCGAGCTCTTTACTGGTTTTTATGAACTTAACCTCTCCATTGAGTTCCCATGTTTTCTCGATAATTTCATCAATAATATCTGGCACCTTTATAATCTTTTTACCACAGAGAGAGCATTTTTCAATCTTTGTTGTGTACGGTGTTTCGCATCTGCTACATTTATAGCCTGTCAGTATGAGGTCTTCTTTTACAATCAGTGTATGTACTCGGGCTTGATGCAGCATTTTTACTGTTTTTTCAAGTCCACTAACTGCAAGATGTTTCCTTCCAAGTCTGTCGAATAAAGTTTTAAGGTACTTCTTCGATTGTTTCTTTTCAAAGTTATCAATGATCTTCTGTGCTGAAGAGTATATATCAGATTTTAGGTCATCTATACTTCCCTCAACCTCCCCAACTATTATTTTCTGTAAGGAACTATGCAGTATATTTGTAAAATTTAATAGCGCTTCATGAGGGCCTCCGAGGATAAGGTGATCAAATTTCTCCTTTTTGTAAATTTCATACAAGACATCACTTGCGTTGTTCAGGTGTTTCATTGTTTGGTTTTTAATATGTCTTTGAAATCTTGCTTGCGACCATCCTCCTTTCTTATGTCTTCCTGGAACCTCATCGGAAAACTCTTCTCTTTCATTCATTATACCAGTATAGCTGCTAAAAAACCGTGCTTTTTTCTTATCTACAAACGCAATGAAATACTTTTCATTTTCATCAAAAAACTTAACAAGTGGTCTTGTATACGGATCTGAATCTATAATAAAACGTCCTTTTATTCTGCTGGGAAGTGGATAATACTGCCAAAGTCCAAGCCCTGTTGATGTAAATATTGCAAGCCCCCTTGCTTTCTCATCAAACTCATACTTAATATACTGGAGGATTTTATCGGAATCTTTTTCAATAAGCTTTTTTTGTTCATCGTTGAATTTAGAGAGATTTAAGGTTCCCTTTCTAATAAGTTCTTTTGCGATGGTTTTGTACTTCTTTTGCGCAAGAAAAACAGGTGCAATTCCTAAATAAAAACTGATAATTGGGTATTTATCTGAGGATATTTTCATTAATTCCTCAACCTGCTTTACTGTTATCATTAAATCCTCCCCCTTTTATAGTTATTGAGTTATTAAATTAATAAATCTAATCCCTTTATTCTTTTTTCTTGTTTTACAATCTATTTTAAGAGAACAAGGTCATCTAATTCTTCTTCAAGAGCTGTTGGTCTCACCCTTACCAACCAACCTTTACCATACGGGTCTTTATTCGCAAGTGAAGGGTCCTTATTCAACTCTTCATTGACTTCAATAACCTTACCGGTCACAGGAGACCAGACCTTATGGATCTTCAAACCAGTGCTTGTTACCCGCACACAGATCCTACCCTGCTCAATTGTATCTTCTTCTAAAGGAAGATCAAGGTTTATTATATCTCCAGCTGTTTTCTGGAAGATATCATCCATACCTACTCTCACTGTTCCATCGTCTTCAATAAGAG
>SOIS01000115.1 GCA_004375965.1 Candidatus Cloacimonadota bacterium
AAAAAGAAAAAGGAAGGTATGTTGTCAAAAAGGAATACAACGATTGGTGCAATTTTAATAGTCCTTCTATTTCTCCTAATCATCTACTTACCGCGGTTTATCAGGATGATGCATCCTTTTGAAGTAGTAACCCTCTCCGTTGATAAAAATGTTGTAGAAACAAACGATAATAAGGGGAGTGTGCAGTGGAGATTTAAAGCCGGTTCTGATATATCATTTTCTAAGGCAATTGATATAGATAGGGATGATAGAAATGAGGTAGTTCTCGGGACAGGTTTTTTACTAACAGATAAAAGGGGTAAGACGAAAAATGGCAAAGACAATGCAAGACTATACATTCTTAATGAAAATGGTAGATTGCTTTTTACAACAGAAATAGGGATGGCTTCAATTTATCCAGGAGGTTCTTCGCAATGGATGATTTACGATGTCCACTTTCTTGATATTGACGGCGATACGCTTATTGATCTTATAGCTCTTGCTGTTACGGATGATAGTATGGATTGTATTCTTTTCACAAAAACACAAAAGGGTGGTATCTCAAAATTCTGGCATGCAGGAAAGATAGAGCGTACAATGGTATTTAATTTGTCAAATGAGGAAAAGGAATTAATCTGTGGTGGCGTAAATATGAGAATTGGCGAAAAGCCGGTAGTGTTTGCATTACATACAAATGAATATAACGACCAATCCCCACCCTGGGGTGGTAATATGAGGAATAGGATTGACGGTCTCTTATGGTATAGATTTCTTCCAGGCAATGGTACTATCAGAAGGATAGAAGATAAAGATTCCGTTAGTATCATTGTCGAAACAGAGAACGGCATAGAAAAACATTATAGTAGAGAAGGTATTGAAATATTAAAGGATGAGGCTACAGAAGAGATGCTGAAAGAGAGAAGGGAAAAATACATTGAATGTTTTAGGGAATTTGAAAAGTCAAAGAGATTTGAAAAGGAAAACGACATTGAATCCGCACTTCTTTCACTAAACAATGCAATCAACATGAAGGTAGAAGATAAAGCACTTAAGGCTTCTCTATACTATGAGAAAGGTATGTTGCTTTACCGAAAGGAAAAATGGAAACCATCCTCGGTCGCTTTAAATAATGCAGTGAAAAGCGATCCCCTGTTCTATGAAGCATTCAACAAGCTTGGTGAAGTCTATTTAGAGAGGGAAAAATTTAATAACGCTACTTCCTCCTTCAAAAAGGCACATATACTCTCAGGAAAAGAAACATATTTTTATAGAATGGTAGATTGTTATACTGCTCTGGGAAATTATAAAACAGCAAATAATTTACTTCTCCGTTATGATAAAAATGTGAAGGACAAGATTCTATTTCTTTTTGCATCAGCAAAGGTGGCACGAGAAAAAGGGGATTTTCGAACTATTTCTCTCTTGTATGAAAAACTGATTGTTCTGGAACCGAAGAATCTCATTGCATACATATTACTCGCTGATACTTATGCAGACATGAATAAGAATATTGAAAAGGCAGATTCGCTTTTTACTTTTTCCTGTACGAGAGATTCATCTCTTTTTTATAAAAATATAGAAACGTCGGCATGGATCTCATACAGAAAGAGCCGTTTTGAAGAGGCATTTCAAAAAATAAACAGGGCTGTGGAAAGAGAGGAGAGCAAGAAGGAGAGTTCTGTTGCATCAAGGAGAAAACTACCGAGGATTTATTACAGAAAAGCCATTATTGCACAAACACTTGGGGAGAAAGAGGCAAAAGAAGAGGTAATAAAAAGGGCTCGCTCTTCACCGTTCTGTAAAGGGTATGTGAAAAAACAGATAAACTATCTGCTCGCCAGTCCAAAGTAGACAGGGAAAAAGGAAAAAACATTAACGGGGATTGGAAGAGAATATAAGAGATAGAAGAAAGTAGTTTACACTTTATGTTAAATGGAGTAAAAGGATGATATATACACTTACGCTCAATCCTGCGCTTGACAGAACATTAATTGTTGAAAATCTTAGATTCGAGGACGCAAACAGGGTTAAACAAGAATTAAGATATGCAGGGGGGAAAGGCATTGATGTCTCAAGGGTAATAAATGAGCTCGGGAGCGAAAGCATTGCGCTCGGGTTTGTCGGTGGATACGATGGGATGGAACTCGAAGGACGGTTAATAAATGAAGGTATCAACTGTGATTTTGTAAAGATTGCCGAAGAGACAAGAATTAATGTTTTTATAAAAAAAGAAAAGGAAGGAAAAAGAACATCCCTTCACGCAAAAGGACCTGAAGTTTCGCCTTCAGAGCTCGCTACACTTTACAATAAGATAAAGAACCTCAAGCCATCACCTTCGTGGTTTGTTATGAGTGGTTCATTACCTTTGGGACTTTCAGATAATATTTACGCCCAGTTTACCCATCTTATGAGAAACAAAGGGATAAAAGTATTCCTCGATTCTGATGGAATCCCGTTTAAAAAAGGGATAAAAGCAATCCCTTTTGCCATAAAACCGAATCTTTTCGAACTGGAAAGACTTAGTGGTAAAAAGCTCAAAAGTAGAAAAGAGATGATGACCTTTGGAAAAAAGCTCGTTGAGAAAGGAATCGGTTTCGTTTTGATATCTGCAGCAGAAAAGGGAATACTTCTAATCTCCAAAGATACGATTTTGAAAGCCACGCCTCCAAAGGTAAAGGTTAAGAGTACCATAGGAGCTGGAGATGCATCTGTAGCTGGGTTTATCTATGCTTACGAAAAAAAGATGTCTATTAGTGATTGCCTAAGGATGGCAGTTGCCTGCGGTACAGCAACCGCACTCACACCGGGAACCGCTCTATGTAGAAAAAAGGATGTAAAAAAGATTATCAAAAAATGTGAGGTAAAAGAGTTAGAACTGTGATAAAACTTTTTTATAACGTTACATTCTGAGAGCTTGGATTGCATAAGCCGAGCAAGAAGGAGAACTCACAATGACAAAGAGTGGTGTCATTGTGAGGAGCGAAGCGACGTGGCAATCTAATCCTTTAATCACTCATTTACCTAGCTATCTAATTACTATATATACAAATTAATAAATTACAGCAACGCATTAGTTTTACAGCACGAAGTGCCTGCCCAGTAGATCACACAGGATTTACTTGCTCCCATTGTGATTGTACGGGGTTTGTTTACAGCGCAGATTATCTGATCTTAATTATCTTTACCCTCTTTCGAGTCCCCGGTATTTTAAGCTCGAGGAAATAGATTCCAGAAGGAAGACCTTTCATATTGAAGCAAAGCCGATGAGATCCAGCCTGATAATGGTCCTCGGTTAGATGCCTTACGATTCTACCAGAAATATCATAAACCAATAGTGCAGCTTTACTCGCATTACTAATAGAGAAATTTACTATCATCTGCTCCCGGATCAAACTCGGGTTTACATTAAGGTCAGGAATGAGTTTTTGTCTAGGCATCGTAATCTCCTCTGTACCAAGGTTATTGATCTTACCAATGTAGAGTGTGTTGAGATAACCATTGTTATAACCGCCAAAAACAAAAATATAGTCAATCGTATCAATTGTTGCCAGCTCAACATGTGGAATACCAACTGGTGCAGGTAACGGAGTAGCAGACATCCAGCCCTCGCCATGGCTCCAGGAATAGACATGATCACTGGCTGGCCAGGGTTCATAGCCAGCACCACCCCCAGCAATGAAGAAATGGCCTTTCAGAAAATCGCCATCAGTAAAGGCAATCGGTTCGGGCAAGGAATCAATTGTTTCCCAGTTCCCTGATAAGGGATCATAGCGGATTGCATCCTTGATTGGATTTAGATCAACATGACTTAGTCCGCCAACTGCATAACAGTAATTACCATCTGACGCTGAGGCGATATACATCCGTTTTGGCGCTGGCGGAGTTGTTTGTTCAATCCAGGTGTCGCCGGGTACATCATACTTCCAAAAGGCCTGCTGTGGGTAGTAGCTATAGCGCTCTTCCAGGTAGTAGTAGTAAATTGTGTCACCAACGACCGCTGCTCCATACTTACAAAACTCACGCCATCCGGAGTAGGGAGCACTCAGGAGCTCCCACGAGTTGGCAACAGGATCGTAGCGCCTTATCGTATCTGAACCAAGGGTATGACTGCCAAGGACATAGAGTTTTCCATCATAGACAACTCCCCGAATATTGGAACCATGAACAGGTAGTGACGCAGCATCTGTGGACCATGTGTTGTTTGTAATATCATAGATATAATGGATTGGTGCTGGACTCGGATGACCGCCAAAAATATAGATCTTATCTCCTATCACACCTGAAGCACCTCTGCAGATAGGTGTTGGTAAAGGCGCACCAGTGGACCATTCGATCTCAATTGCTGTTGCTTGAGGGTTAAGCCAGGGATCAGATGAGGATAGCATTGAAGAGCTGGCAAGAAAGGGTTTGGGTCTACTATCAACAGTCACTCGGTCATACCAAGCCATCAAGGTATAGAACTGACCATAAAAACCATCCTTGGTTGAATCCTGACCAGAACTGTCATAGGTTAACGGATTAGTAAGGTCGCCTCCCACACCATCGCCATTGTCATCGAAGAGTGGATATTCACCAGCGTTATTAGAATGGGGTGTTTCCCACTCATACGCCTCATCCAGGGCAATATAGCCATCCTGATTCTTGTCTCCGTACCAGGGAACATAACTATCAGGACAGCCACCGCGCATAGCAAATCGCCATTTGCCTGCCCAACCATATGAATTTCCTTGACTCGCGTTGACCGATGTAGCAGTAATCACTCGCCTTTGATCATTACACAGACCCTGCATATGGGGCATGATTGCACCACTGTAGCAAGGATTGTAGGCACCGATATAAGCCCTACACTCTATACTATCGATCCACTCCTTCAACTCAGTGAAGTAGACAAAACCATTATGAACCTCAAAGCCACTGGTATTACCATGATCGACCCACCAGACATGGACAAGATCATCATAAGTAGCCTTTGCCGCAATAGTATCAAAGGCTGCCTGCACATTTGCCTTGGTACTTACACCATCGACAAGTTCTGGATGGACATTAGCACTATCTCCATAAGTGAGATAGATGATGTTCTCAGGAGCAAAACCCCAGTCCATAAGTGCCCATACCTTACCCGAAGTGTCGTTCCAGTACCATCGATACATCTGTCCGGAGACATTTCCACCCATTACAACAATCGCATACCGGTTGCCATAGGGTTGCCATTCACCAGCAAATGCAGATACTATTAATGACAGGAAAATTAGTGCTCCAACTAATCCTTTTATCAACTTCATCACTCCTCTAAGCTCTTTATTTTGCATCAATCCTCCTTCTGTTCTCTGTTTTCTGACTTCCGTCTTCTCCCTACTACTTACTGTCTTTCTTGCGTCTCATTCTTTAGTTCTCTTCCCTCTTCCCACCTGACCCCGAAGTAGGCTGGAGATAGGGGTTTTCGCGCTTTTCTTTGCCTATCGTGGTTTTCTCTCCATGTCCCGGATATACAATTGTGGCTTCAGGTAACTTTATTAACTCTTTGACTGATTCTATGATGTCTTCGAAAGAACCATCTATAAGATCTGTCCTCCCTATGGACTGATTGAACAATGTATCACCCGAGAAGAGTGCATTTTCCTTCTCTACGTACAGGGATATGCCTCCGGGGCTGTGTCCAGGAGTGTGTATTACCTTCAATTCTAACTGACCGACCTTTACCACATCCCCATGATGAAGAAGTCTGTCAGCTGGAGGGGAAGCCAGCATCTCAAATTTGAAGTCGCAGGCATTGCATCCCATGATTGCTTTTCCTTGTTCTTTTAGAATGTCGAGGTATGCCATTTCGTAGCCACAAAATGGGCATGGAGGTTCCTTATGAAGTCTGATTATCTCTGACATTATTTTCCAGGGCTCAGGCAAAAAAGGTGCGTCCAGCTCATGTATAAGAATCTCAGCACCTGTGGCTTTCTTCAACATACTATTACCACCTGTATGGTCAGCATGGTAATGGGTATTAATAATATATCTCAACCTTAACTTTCGAAGGTTGATTTCACCGAGAATCTCCTCTTTTTCTCTCTCTTCTCTGATATCCGGATCGATGACAAATGCTTCCAAGGTTTCTTCACAAGCAACAAGATAGCAATTTGTCTCTATAGGTCCGAAAACCATGTGTTTAATCAACATAAAAACTTCTCTATTGTTTTCGTTAAATTTACATCCTGCATATTCTTCAATTTGATAGAATTTTCAACTCATCCAATTATTCGAATAAGTGAAATATCAAATTATCAAAGTTTACCCCGCGTGCCACGTATGATATTTCCAAATCATATCGTGGTTAGAAATTATAGATATCTAATGGGATCCTCTTTTTAAATGGTCATCATATTCCAAAAGTCGGTGCAACATCTTTCGGCTCCAGCGTTCAAGAAGCTGTATGTAATACAGTGGTCTCTTTTCCAAGTTCTCTGCCAGCTTGCCCCAATCTCTTGCCACTCTTACAACCTCTTTATCATCATCGTCTGACAGAGCATCAATGATTTCATCTTTTCGCAGTATAAATCTACCATTTTGAAGATACATCCATGACTGTAGCGCATAAAAGCAGTATTTAAATGGATAGTGTAATTTATGAACAACCTTAACAAGATCATGGGGAAGTACCAGATAATGTCTCGAATGGAAGAGATTTTCTGCTGCCTTAAGACGAATATCCTGTATAAAATCCATTTTTGTTGACTTTTCCACAATTCCATCAAGTGAACCGTGCAGAACTTTGCATCCATAATAGCATTGAACTAAATCTGTTCTCGGCCATGCCTTCAGTTCAGAGACAGAGAATATTACACCACTTGCCTGTTTACCTCCTTCAGGCATCGAATTGATAATATCCCGATAAGCAGCAAGATCCTCAGATTCAATAGTATCTATAACTACAATAGTATCAATATCACTTCCGGGCTTAGCTTCACCACGCGCCCAGCTCCCGTGATGCCCTACAAATCTAAGTCTCTTGTCAAATGTATTAAGCAATTTTTTAAGGAAATTAGAAAGCCATTTGTCTACTTCTTTTTGATTAGCCATAATATCTTTTACTTTTATAGTTTACACACATTTTATATCAAAAGAACCGGGGAATGTCAATCACATTCCAGCACAAATTAATTTTCCCGTTCAAAATGAATCTATACCGTTGCGTAGCAACTAAAGCCTACATCATACATCTTCCATCTTACATCTTACATCGTATATCATATATCCCATATCTGCTCATACTTTCTCTAATGGGCGCTGTCCCTATTTTTTTAATAAAGGGCTCTGTTGCACTTCTGTATCTTTATCCTTCTCCTTACTCCTTTCGCTCTACGCCTTACTCCATACTCCCTACTGTTTTCTTAGACCTCTGACTTCTGCCTTTTACCCTTGTGCCTTGCGTTTTTAGTCCTGAGCGAAGTCGAAGGGCTCTGTTGCTCTTCT
>SOIS01000227.1 GCA_004375965.1 Candidatus Cloacimonadota bacterium
ATTGTATCTCCTGAGGTTGTCCAAGGAATAAGGTCAGCCCTCTCAAAAGAATCAATAAATACCTGACGAAAGATAGGTCCTCCTGAAGAAGATGAAGAGATAAGACTACGTTCAATCTTTGTTGGGATAGTTTGTAAAGCCTGGTTCTGATTCTCAAGACCTACAGCATTCGACCAACATAAAATAACTGCTACTGCAAAGAAGATTATTGGGAATTTGATTTTTTTTATCATCATCTCATCCTCCCATGGTTTTTGTTCCGCCATACATTTTCTCACCCTCCCTAAAAATTTTTAGAAAGGTGGGATTATTTCTTATGGTGCTCAGGATCTTTCTACCTGTTTTCATGGTTTTTTAGCCAAGTTCCTGCAATCAAGCCTAAAATTGCTCACCTCCTTTCAGCTTCAGGAACAAGCACCAATCAGTATCAAGCAAAGCTCTGCCTTTAAACTTATTCTTTCAAAAAAAATGTTCTATTGCACAATTATATACCATACCATTTAATGTGTCAAGTACCTTTTTCAGAAATCTCCAAATAACACGAGGTCAAACTAAACATTTAATCTTCCCAACCCTCCTTTGTACTACGACATGTTTGAACTTTTACTTGCCAAAGGGTTCAAAATGCTTGACAATCTACACAAAATATGATATAAGGTAGAGTCTTTACATTGAATGAACGAGACTGAAAAAGATGATTAACTAATATAAGTTTATGCAGGAGGTTTTGAATGAAGACTCTTTCTTTAAGAAAAGAGGATGTTAAAAGAAAATGGTATGTAGTTGATGCCCAGGGAAAGACACTTGGAAGATTAGCCACAAAAATCGCTACCACATTATCGGGGAAAGATAAACCATTCTACACCCCACATATTGACAGTGGTGACTTTGTTGTAGTTGTGAACGCTAAGGATGTATTTCTCTCAGGACAGAAGAGAGAAAAGAAGATCTACTACAGACATTCTGGCTACATCGGTGGGTTAAAGGAAACAAAAGCCAAGGATATGTTGATTAAACACCCTGAAAGAGTAATTAAATTTGCAGTTAAAGGGATGCTTCAAAAGAACAAATTGGCAGCAGGGATGCTAAGAAGATTGAAGGTTTATAAAGATAAAGAGCATCCTCATAGTGCTCAAAACCCAGAGGTATTGAATATGCAATTTAAAGCAATGACTCAATAACTATACAAAGGAGGTGATAGGTTGCAAAAAAAAATTTATTATGCAAAAGGTTCAAGAAAAGAAGCAGTCGCAAAAGTGAGAATCCACGAAGGTAAAGGTAAAATTATTGTAAACGGTCAATTCATGCAGCAATATTTCCACAGAGCTGAACTTGAAACAGTGATTGTTGAGCCTTTCAGAGTTACTGAAACACTTGGAAAAATGGATGTTGTTGCAAAAGTTATAGGCGGCGGTAAGAGTGGTCAGGCAGGTGCCTTGAAGCTCGGAATAGCAAGGGCATTGCTCAAATATAATATAGACTTCAGAAAAACACTCAGGTCTGCTGGTCTTTTGACAAGAGATTCCAGGGAAGTTGAAAGAAAAAAATACGGAAGGGTAAAAGCAAGAAAGAGATTTCAGTTCTCTAAACGATAAAAAAATATTTCACACATTCTCGGATCAGAAGAGGTTCCCTATATCAGGGCTCTTTCCTGAGATGAAGAGAATGGAGGAGAAAACTAAAAAGGGGGTTTCCTTTGGTTACAATGAAAGATCTGCTTGAAGCAGGTTCACATTTTGGACATAAGGTAAGTAGATGGAATCCAAAAATGAAAAAGTTCATTTTTGGAGAAAAAAACGGCATCTACATAATTGACCTACAGAAAACAGTTAAAATGCTTGAGAAGGCATACACAGAAATAGTTGAGCAGATTAGAAATTCGAAAACAATTCTCTTTGTTGGAACAAAAAGACAGTCACAGGATATTATCAGGGAAGAATCAATGAAATGTGGTGCTTTTTATATCTGCGAAAGATGGCTTGGTGGAATGCTTACCAATTTTAGAACAATTCGAAAGACCATTGACAAAATGATTGAATACGATAAAAATAAAGAAGCTGGAGTTATTGATGCTTTGCCCAAAAAAGAGGCTCTTTCTCTAGCACGAAAGATGAAGAAGATGGAAAAAGTTCTCGGTGGCGTAAAGACAATAAAATCATTGCCAGACCTCCTATATGTGATAGATATAAAAAGAGAATATATAGCAGTTCATGAGGCTAACATTCTTGGAATTCCTGTTATTGCCATCGTGGACACAAACACAGATCCCGATGTGGTAAACATACCAATTCCAGCGAATGACGACGCAATTAGATCTATCAAGTTAATTACTTCCATTATTAGTCAGGCAGTCATTGATGGTAAGCAGCTTGCAGAATCAGACAAAGCAGCGGCAGAAGAGGAAGAGAAAAAAGCGGAAAAGAAAAAAATCGTAGAGGAAAAAAGAGAAAAGAAAGTATTTGAAGCTAAAAAGACAGAAACGAAAAAAGTAGCAAGGAAAAGAATTCAGAAACCTCCTAAAAAGGAAAAAGAACCACAAAAGAAGAAAGAGATTACTAAACGGAAGAAAGTAGAAAAGATTGTACTTAAAAAACCTGTAAAAGCACAGCAAAAGGAGCTAAAAAAGAAGAAAGAAAAGGAAAAAAAGGTATCTCGAAAAAAGGAAGGAGTCTAACAAATGGATATCCCTATTGAAAAGATTAGGGAATTGAGAGAAAGAACCGGTTCGGGTGTTTTAGATTGTAAAAAGGCACTTATGACTACAGATGGAGATATAGATAAGGCAATCGAGCATTTGAGGAAACTGGGAATAGCAAAAGCAGCAACAAAACTAATGAGAAAAACTGAGGAAGGTGTAATCGAATCTTACATTCATCCAGGAGCAAGACTCGGTATCCTTGTAGAACTTAACTGTGAAACTGACTTTGTTGCAAAAACCGATGATTTTAAAAAAATCGCAAAGGATATTGCAATGCAGATCGCTGCATCAAACCCCATTTCAATCAGAAGAGAAGATGTCGCACAGGAGATAGTTGAAAGGGAGAAGTCCATTTACAGAACCCAGATGGAAAACTCTGGAAAACCGGAAACAATTGTCGACAAGATTGTTGAAGGAAAACTTAATAAATTTTTCAAAGATTCTTGTCTTTTAGAACAACCTTTTGTAAGGGATTCCAATATGACTGTTGAGGACTATATTAAGGGTTACATTGCCAAACTTGGTGAAAATATAACAGTCAAAAGGTTTACAAGATTCCATATTGGAGAAGAGGCATAGCTGGAGTTACATTTGTATGGCTTCAAAGTATAAAAGAATTCTTCTCAAAATAAGCGGCCAGATTATTGCAGGAGAAAAGGATTTTGGATTTTCAAAATCTGCATTGCATCATCTGCGAGACGAAATCAAAGATGCATACAATAGTAATGTTGAGATTGGAATAGTTATTGGTGGTGGAAATATTTTTAGGGGAAAAGAGGCAGTCGAGAGTTTTTCAGCAGAAAGGGTGAGTGCGGACTATATGGGAATGATAGCAACATTAATAAATGCCTTGCTCCTGCAGAACATTCTTGAGGAACAAAACATTCCTACCAGGGTTATGAGTGCGATAAATGTTGCCGAACTCGCTGAACCTTTCATAAGGAGAAAAGCATTAAGACACCTTGAAAAAAGAAGAATAGTAATATTTGCTTGTGGAACAGGCAATCCATTCTTTACAACGGACACAGCTGCTGTTCTTAGAGCGATAGAGACCGAATCAGAAGCAATCCTTAAAGGTACAAAGGTTCAAGGAATTTATGACAAAGACCCTGAGAAATTCAAGGATGCAAAATTTTTCAGAAAATTAACATACAACCATGTTATAGAAAAACGTCTTAAAGTGATGGATACTACAGCATTCTCACTTGCTATGGAAAATAATCTACCAATACTTGTATTTAATATATTAAAAAGAGGCTCTCTTTGTAAGATATTATCAGGCAATAATATAGGAACTATTGTTTCAGATGAAGTCTGATTACACAAGTTACAAAGGTAGCAGAGCAAGTACTGTGTAATAAAACATTTATTCAAAAGTCTCATATTATACGGGGAAAGTTCTGTTACTCCAATAATAAAACAGGAGTAGCAAGACTGGTCTCGCACCAGAGGAGGTAAAATGAATCTAAAGGAGATTAAAGAAAAAGCACGAGATAAGATGAGAAAAAGTGTCGGTGCTGTAAGAAATGAAATCGTAAGGATAAGAACAGGCAAAGCAACAACAGCACTCCTTGACGGCTTAAAGGTTGCGTGTTATGGTTCAAAAGTACCTCTAAAACAAATTGCAAATATTGGTGTACCAGAGGCGCGACTACTTATGATCCAACCATGGGATAAAAATCTCCTTCCCGAAATTGAAAAAGCCATTTTTCAGTCTGATCTTGGGCTCACACCAAACAATGACGGAAAGGTAATCAGGTTACCCATTCCTCCATTGACCGAGGAGAGAAGGAAGGAACTTGTTAAACTTGTAAAAAAACTCGGAGAGGAAGGAAAAATTGCAGTTCGAAATGTGAGAAGAGAATGCAATGATGAGCTCAAAAAGGGAGAGAAGTCTGGAGATTTCTCTGAAGATGATTCACAAAGGGGAATGAAAGAAATTCAAGAAGTCACTGATGAGTATATTGAGCACATAGATAAAATTGTAGAAGAAAAAGATAAAGAAATCATGGAAATTTAGTTCATCAATGAAAAAAGCTATTCTTTTAAAGTATGGTATTGATAAATCGAAGATTCCAAGACACATTGCAGTCATAATGGACGGCAATGGTCGATGGGCTGATAGAAAAGGCCTTCCGAGAATCATGGGGCATCATGCAGGCATTGAATCTGTTCGTGCAACTGTAAGGGCTGCATCAAAAATAGGGATAAAATTTCTTACTTTATACACATTTTCAACAGAAAACTGGAAGAGACCACAAGCCGAAGTAAATGCACTGATGGATATGTTAGAGGGATTACTCCATTCAGAGCTTGAAGAACTTCACAAAAACAATGTCCAAATAAAAGCAATTGGACGCATTGATGAACTTCCCTTAAAAGTAAGGAAAGCACTTGACAATTCGATCAAGGTAACTTCTCAAAATAGTGGTTTAGTCCTTGTCTTAGCAATAAATTATGGCGGAAGACAGGAGATAGTTGATGCGGTCAAAAAGATTATCAAAAATTGCCACAAATATAAAAAAGGGAAGGTAGACGTAGAAACAATCCGAAAATTTCTCTATGACAGCAATATCCCTTATCCCGATCTTATCATACGAACAAGTGGTGAGCTCAGGTTATCCAATTTCCTTATCTGGGAATCTGCTTACAGCGAACTCTGGGTTACAAAAACCCTCTGGCCAGATTTTAGAAAAAGACACCTCTTGAAAGCAATAGCACATTACCAGAAAAGAAAAAGGAAATTTGGTGGAATCGATGGATAAGAAAATGAATATGGTTTATAGATTAATTACTTCGCTCCTCTTCGTTCCACCGCTGATTTATATTGCATACAATGGCGGTGTCTATTTTCTCATTCTAATTGAACTTGGTATCCTCATTGGAACATTTGAGTTTTATGAAATTCTCCGGGCAAAGGGGATGAAACCGTATAAAAAGATTGGTATTACTGTTGCAGTAATTCTTGGACTTATTGCATATTTTCAAAGTTATGTTTTTACATACCTCGTCTTTACTCTTCTCGTTATGGTGCTTTCATCCACTGAGCTTTTCAGAAAAGATCAGGACAGGGCAATAAACCATGTAGGAACAACTATATTCGGAATCCTTTATGTTTCCTGGCTATTCGGTCATCTCATCTTTTTGAGGGAATTGCCTACAGCAACAGGTAGACCTTATAATATCGGTGTAACATATGTGCTTATCCCTTTTTTTATTGCATGGGGGTATGATACAGGTGCATTTTTCGTTGGTAGAAAATTTGGGAAAAGGAAACTTCTTGCAAGAGTCAGCCCATCAAAGACCTGGGAAGGTGCAATAGGTGGTGTTTTTGTATCGTTTATATTCTTATTTACATATCATAAGATATTTAATCTTCAGTTTCTTACAATTTTTGATGTTATTGTCCTTGTAATATTTGGTTCATGTTTCGCCCAGGTAGGTGACCTTGTCGAATCCCTTATAAAGCGGGATGCGCAAATCAAAGACACTGCTTCACATATTCCGGGACATGGTGGAGTCCTGGATCGTTTTGATAGTATCCTTTTTGTAGCCCCATTTGTATACTACTTTCTCAGGTTTTTTGCAGCAAGGTAAAATGAAACGGGTAGCAATCCTTGGTTCAACGGGTTCCATAGGAAAAAACGCTTTACGAGTAATCAATAATCTTGGTAATGAATTTACTCCTATTGCCCTTTCCTGCTACAGGGATGTTAATCTTCTTGCTCAACAGGCGTTACAGTTTCGTCCACATGTTGTTGACTTAGTAAATCAAGAAAACCTTTCCTTGCTTAAAGAGAAATTGAAAGGCACTGGAATAAAGATTCTTTCTGGTAAAGAGGGGCTCTGCGAAATTGCAGAAATGGAGAAAGTGGATTTAGTGCTCAATGGGATTATGGGATCTGCTGGTTTCTTACCAACCCTTGCAGCAATTAGAAAAGGAAAAAGGGTAGCACTTGCGAATAAAGAGACACTTGTCTCTTATGGACAAATTATAATGGACGAAGCACGTAAAAATAAGGCGGAGATAATTCCTGTTGATAGTGAACATTCGGCAATATTCCAGTGTATCAAAGGACGAGAAAACTCAGAAATCAGAAAAATAATACTCACTTCATCTGGTGGTCCTTTCAGAAATAGAAAGAACTTACGAGATGTAACAATCGAGGAGACCCTGAATCACCCTGTATGGTCGATGGGAAAGAAAATATCTGTTGATTCTGCAACCATGATGAATAAAGCTTTAGAGATTATAGAAGCACATTTCTTGTTTGATATTCCTGTAGAAAATATCTCTGTAGTTATTCATCCACAGTGTATAATTCATTCAGCAGTAGAATTTGTAGACAGTTCAATCATTGCACAACTCTCTATTCCTGATATGACCCTTCCCATCCAATATGCACTTACATTCCCTGAGAGAAAGCATTCCATCACAAAATCCCTTGATCTTACAGAAATTTCTACTCTTACATTTGAACCAGCAACCCCTTCAAGGTTTCCTGCACTCTCTCTCGCATATCGTGCACTTGAAAAGGGTGGAACGACAACTGCTGTCTTGAATTCATCCAATGAGTCTCTTGTTGATGCATTTTTGAATCATAAGGTATCGTTAGATAAAATAACAAAAATCATAAGGTTTATTATAGATAAATACTCACCAATTGAAAATCCCTCAGTAGAAGAAGTACAAGCAGCAGAGGAGTGGGGGAAAAAGGAAGCAGAACAGTATGTCAA
>SOIS01000223.1 GCA_004375965.1 Candidatus Cloacimonadota bacterium
CCAGAAGGGATTGCCGTATGTGTTATTACCTGGTAGCAGGGCATCAGTAGGCGGTAGGCCTACTACGGTAGCTCTTGTCCCAGGGCAAGCATCAGCTAAACTTGCTGGATTGGCTGCAAGAGGGAATCCCATAGCTATAAGAACAGCACCAACTGTCATAATACCTGTTTCAGGATAGCTTCCTTCTGCTTGTGTTGAGAAATCCTCTCCTGCGAGCTGCAATGTATGCATATTTGCCTTTACAGAAGCCTCCTTTGCCCTCTGTCTCATTGACATAAAGTTAGGAATAGCGATGGCTGCAAGGATACCTATGATGACTACAACAATCATCAGCTCAATAAGAGTAAAACCTTTTCTCATCTTATACACCTCCTTTCAGTTTATTTTTCATTTCACACATTATTCTTTGCATATTCTATGCCATATGAATCAAAATTATAAGATTACAAATATCATAAACTTAGCAGTCTTTCGTATGTGTGTTCTTTGCAAAGTATTTCGCATTTCGCAAAAGGCTTCGCATTTTGCGAAAACCTATTGTAAGTTTAACACAAAGGAAAAAAATTGTCAATAAAAAATCCTGCAAATTAACCAAATTATCATGGATAAAATATAACCAAAATCAAAACATAATGGAGTAGCAGGGCTTGCCCTGCGCTTCTACACATTTACCCTGTTAGATACACATTTATCTAACAGCGCGAAACAAGTTTCGCTACTCCAAAGATAGAAAACGGACTCTAATCTCTAAATTTCTCTTTGCTTCTGCGATTATAATCTTTTTTTCTTGACTTTACCCCAAATTTATACTAATAATAAGACATGAATATACTTATTATAAGAACAGATAGGATTGGCGATGTTGTCTTATCCCTTCCCCTTGCAGAAATACTAAAGGAGAAATTTCCTGACTCTACGATTAATTTTATGCTAAGTGAACCAACAATTGAGCTCGTTAAGAATCAACCGTATATTGATAGTGTAATTACCTATAATCATCAAGGGCTCACAAAAAATATAAAAATACTGAAAAAAGAAAGATTTGATATTGCGCTACTTCTCTTTCCCAGTTTTTCCCTTTCTCTTACCCTTTTTCTTGCTCGTATTCCGCAAAGGATTGGTACAGGTTTTAGATGGTACAGTTTTCTCCTGAACAGAAGGATATATGAACACAGACGCAGATCAGAAAAGCACGAAGTGGAGTATAACCTTGGTCTTCTACGAACCTTAGGAATCACAGAATCCATTAAAACGCCAAAACTATATGTGGATAAAGAGGAGAAGACTCGGGCACTATCATTTTTAAGAAAGATTGGAATTGATAGTAAAACATTCATTGTAGTCCATCCTGGTTCGGGTGGCTCAACCCTCTCCTGGCCAGAGGAAAACTATAAGAGTCTCGTCAAACTCCTAAGGAAAGAACAGGGTTATCACATTGTGCTCTCAGGAACAAAAAAAGAGTATCAAAAAGCAGAGCGTATCAGAGAAGGATGTGATGCAAAGGTTGTAAATATAGCAGGAAAAACAAATCTAAGAAAAATCACGGCAATCATTTCACTGGCACGAATGTTTATTAGTAACAGCACAGGCCCTATGCATATCGCATCAGCAGTTGAAACAAATGTGGTTGCTTTCTTCCCACCTTCGCGTGTGAATCGAAAAAGAAGGTGGGGTCCGCTCTCCACTGCTCTTGTTTTTGAACCACCAGTTCCGTACTGTAAAAGATGTATAAAAGAAAAATGTGAATACTACAACTGCCTTTCCCTTATTTCACCCGAAGAGGTGATGGAGAAACTACAAAACTGGAAAACGAAATGAGATTACATAAACTACTCACCACCGTTTTCTTTTTTCTCTTTTTCTACGCCGCTCTATGTGCTGAGCCAATCATAGTTTTTGAAAAAAAGGTCTTTGACTTTGGCGAGATTTTAGCAGGTGAAACTGCGGTTTGTCTCTTCCATTTCAAAAATGATGGTGATACCACACTTAAAATATTGGATGTGAGAGCTACGTGTGGCTGCACTGTAACAAAGTTAAGTAAGAAATTAATAGAGCCTGGGGAAAAGGGCACAATCAATGCTGTCTTTTACTCAACCGGAAGAAGAGGAAAGGTTTCAAAATCAATCTATATCACAACAAACGATAAAGCAAATAAATCAATAAGGTTAAAGATAGTAGGTATTATAAAAAAAACCTGGAAGTGCGAACCTGAAAACATCGATTTTGGCGAAATAACGAAAAAGGGGAAACTTATTGATACAGTTACCATCAGTAGCATATCAGTAGATACCATAAGGATTGATTCAGTTACAACCGAGCCTTCTTCCCGTTTAGAGGCAAAAATAGTATCACATAAAGGTAATAACGTTATTTTAGAGGTCTCTCTTAACACATCAGAAATTAAGTGGAGGTTTATTGGCATTGTTAAATTCTACTCAAATATTACTGGAGGAACAAAGATTATTATACCTGTATATGCAAGATTAAAAGAAGAATGATAGATTCATACAGTTTCGGGAAAATTGTTATTGATGGAAAAAGGTTTAATTCTGACTGCATAGTCTCACAGAACTATGTTAATGGAGATTGGTGGAGAAAAAGAGGACATGAACTCTCTGTTGAGGATATTAGGGAAGTAATAGAGAAGGAAAAACCGGAAGCGATTGTGGTCGGCAAAGGCAAATATGGTCTTATGAAGATCCTAAAAGAAACGGAAGAGTTTTTGATTGGTCTTGGAATAGAGATACATTCAGGAAACACAGATGAGGCAGTTAAAACCTATAATGATATATCTGCTGATAAAAAGGTTATCGGTTTTTTCCATCTCACCTGTTGACTATTCAAAATGGTGTTATTAAATCACTGTTTCATAAAGTCACTGAAAAATAAATTTCCCCTCTTATGAAAAGAATCGGTATTGATATTGGTTCACAGACATTGAAAGTCGTATCTCTTGAAAATGGTAATATAGTTTATAAAAAAATTATTTTACACAAAGGGGAGATCTTAGAGGTTTTTAATAAGATAACATCATCTTTAAAGGATGGTGAATACTCTATTGGTATCACTGGTGATCATGCCGATTTTTTAACGGAGCATTTTCAAAACCTTTCGGTTATAGATTCAGTCAAATGCCTCATAAAGGGAGTCAAGAAATTTTATCCGGATGTTAGGAACATCATTGAAATTGGAGCAGCCTCATCTAAACTCATCGAAATTGGTGATAACGGTGAATTCAAGAACCTTACAACAAACTCCCTATGTGCTGCAGGAACAGGTAGTTTCCTTGACCAGCAGAAAGAACGGCTTGGTCTCGATTATAAGGAGATAGCAAAATGGAAGGATATACCACAATCTCCACCAACCATTGCAAGCAGGTGTACAGTATTTGCAAAAACTGACCTGATTAACAGGCAGCAAGAAGGATATTCAAAAATGGAAATGTGGGCAGGCTTATGTAAGGGGATGTCTGCAAGTGTCATACAAACACTTTTCAAAGGAAAACCTGTTGAGGGCAAGACAGCACTATCTGGTGGGACAGCAAGAAATCTTTTTTTGATAGAATACCTGAAGAAGAAAACAGGACAGGATTTGGTTTATGATAAGGAGATTTCACCTTTATTCCAAGCTGTTGGCGCTGCAATAGAAGGTTCTACCCCACCTTCCGAAACCGACTTCTTTGAAAGGAAGAAAAGGGGGAGAAGAAAAAAGAAGGAGCAAAATATCCCATTATTGTTGAAAAGATCAAGCTTTCCAGATTTCAATGTTTATAAGGAACGTATTCATAAAAACAAAACGGAGATAAGGATTCATAGGTGTTTGGAGAAGATAAAGAATGCATATATTGGGATTGATGTTGGATCAACAAGTACAAAGGCTGTTTTAATGGATGAAGAGACAAACATTGCTGCAGATTTCTATCGCGGAACTGAAGGAGACCCAGTATCTGCAACAATGAAGCTCTTTGAGGTAATTACAGAGACATTAAAGCAAGAGAAGTCATCCATGAAGATAAAAGGTGCAGGGACGACAGGTTCAGGCAGAACCCTTGTTGGGAATTTCGTTGGAGCAGATGTCATCATAAATGAGATCACGGCTCATGCAAAAGGGACATTGCATATATTCCCTGATATTGAGGTTATATTTGAGATAGGAGGGCAGGATTCAAAGTACATCCGTATAAAAGATGGCAGTGTCTATGATTGTAATATGAACTATGTGTGTGCTGCAGGAACAGGTAGTTTCCTTGAGGAACAGGCAAAAAAATTAGGTTACGATATAAAAGAGGTCAGTGATATTATAATGGGGATATCCCCACCTGTTAGTCAGGAGCGATGTACTGTCTTCATGGAGCAGGACATTGATAAACTCCTGAAGGAAGGTTATTCAAAAAAGGAAGCAATGGCTGCAAGTATATATTCTGTTGTCCAAAATTATATAAATAGGGTCGTTGGAAGAAGATATACACCAATTGATAAAATATTTTTTCAGGGTGCAACTGCAAGAAATAAGGCACTTGTAGCAGGTTTCGAGAATGGACTTGGAGTGGAGGTCAGGGTTTCACCACATTGTCATGTAATGGGTGCCTATGGGACTGCCCTTATTGTTAAGGAAAGATTAAAAAGCAAGACCTCTTTTGAGGGATTCGAGGTGAAAGATAAGAAATTTGATATATACTACAAGAACTGCCCACTATGTGAAAATCACTGCAAGATTACATACCTTTCTATAGGCGATAAGGTTGTATCTTATGGGTATCAGTGCGGAAGGGAACCTGATGATACATCATCACATATAAATAAAGAAGATGACCTCTTCCGATTCTATATGAGGAAACTGTCATATGTTAATAAGTCCAGAAAGACCCATATTGCAACCATTGGTATTCCTTTAGCCATTTCGTCCTATTCACTTTTTCCATTTTATAGGGCATTCCTCGAGGAGATCGGTTTCAGGGTTTTACTATCAAAGAGACCGGATAAAAAGACCGTAGAGAAAGGAAAAGAGAATGCCACATCGGATTTCTGTTTTCCTGTAAAGATTCTATTCGGAGTAGTGGATGAACTTTTGACCAGAAAGGATATAGATTATATACTTCTTCCCTGGATTATTAGTTTTAAAACTTCTAATGAGAAGGCAAACAACTTTTTTTGTCCCTTTGTTGAATCGCACCCAGGTTATATAAAGGTAGGTTTTTCCTTAAGGGGAATTCCGCAGGATAAATTTATAACTCCTGTATTTGATTTCACTGTAAAGAAACATGTAATGATAAAAGAACTCCATGAATATTTCAAAAAATGGGGAATAAAAAAAGCGAATATTAAAAAAGCCCTCCAGAAGGCAATAATAGAGCAGGTCAAATTTGATAATGAGATAGAGAAAAAGGGCAGTGAAATTCTAAAAGGAATAGTTTCAAATGGGGAAAAGGCAATCGTCCTTATAGGAAGACCGTACACCCTTTACTGTAATGCAGAAAATCTTGGAACACCTCTAAAGATTTCCCGTGGTGGGTACAAGGTAATCCCTATGGACTTTATCCCTTCTTTTTCTACGACAGATGAGCTAATGTTTTGGAGACACGGAGGGAAGATTATAGATACCTTTAACTTTATGAAGGATAAAGAGTATTTATTTCCTGTTTATATAACAAATTTCTCCTGTGGTCCTGATTCATTTTTACTCTCCTATGCTGAGGAGATAATGAAGAACAGACCTATGCTTATCCTTGAGGTTGATGAGCATGGCGGAGATGCAGTTTTTCAAACAAGGATTGAGGCATACCTTGATGTAATAAAGGAGTTTAAAAAGAAGGAAAAAGAGAAAATCTCAAGTATATTTATTTTGCCGAAAGATAATAACCTGAAAGATAAGGTTATCTGGATTCCTCCAATGCATCCTGTCGGTGCGAGATTCTTTGCTGCAACATTCAGAAGGTTCGGTTTCAAATCAAGAGCCATTCCACAAACAACGGAAGAAACATGGAAAAAGGGAATGAAACTTGTAAGAGGGTCTGAATGTCTGCCATGTGCATTGACCATTGGCTCATTCATCAATGAGATAGAAAAAAGGCCCCAGGAGAAACATGCATTGTTCATGCCTACATCGCTTGGTCCATGTAGGTTTGGACAGTATATATATCTACAGAAACTCATACTTGACAGGGAAGGGTATACAAACACATCAATACTCTCCCCAAATTCTTTTAATGCATACAGTGGTCTACCACAGAGTATGAGAATGTTTCTCTGGAAGATAATCCTTATATATGATGCTGTTGTCAAATGCAGAAGTAGATTAAAACCATATGAGAAAAACAAAGGAGAAACAGAGAGGATCTACAGAGATGTTATTGATAGAATTGAATCTGCAATTGAAAATAATGATAATATCTATGATGAATTTTCCCGGTGTATTAAAGAATTCAGGAAAATAAAAGTTGTAACAACCGCTAAGCCAATTGTCGGTGTTGTGGGAGAAATCTACATCAGGCAAGACCCTTATGCTAATGATAATCTTACTGAATGCATAGAATCAAGTGGCGGTGAGGTTTGGATTTCCCCTGTATCTGAATGGATATGGTATACAGATTTTGCAACAAGATGGCGGGCAAGTGTATCAAGAAATTATATCAAAAAGATTAAGACTATACTCGTAAACAAGTTTTTTAGAAAAGTCGAAAATGAGATCAATGAAATTACAGAACCTATATTAAATGAGAGGAGGGAGCCTGAAATTGATTTGGTGCTTGAGGCTGCAATGCGATATGTTCCTATAAACTTTGGAACAGAGGCAGTTCTTACCCTGGGAAGAAGCATAATCTTTGCAAGGGATGGTGCACGTGCTGTTGTAAATGTTTCTCCGTTTACCTGTATGCCCGGTATAATTACCCAAGCATTCTTCCATACGGTACAGAAGGATATGGGAATTCCTGTAATAAATATGTTCTATGATGGAGAGCAAGGAATAAACAAGAGGGTAAAGGTATTTCTTGAAAATCTATTGTAATCTCATGGGCTTAGGTTTTTTTACCAGACATACCTATAAACGCAATTAAAAGATAAGTGTTCATTATTTAACTCCCCCTGAAAATAAAATTAACTACAATAAGAGTATTATTTCCGTAAATATTCTGTTAACTGCGTCTTAAAGCAAAATTACCTATTTTTCATTCAAAAGTTTGTCATTGCGAGTTTTCTTTCAAATTCACAAACGAAGCAATCTCGATGTTTCGCACTCTGAGATTGCCATATACCACCTTTCGTTTGGCTCGCAATGACGTTGTTCACCGAGTATTTACTGACTCCCGTATGTACTCCTGTGTCCAGGGACAGGCTGCAGTACATATACCACATATCGTTGCATCAATCCCAGCCTTTGCAGCTAGTTTTTTTGCAGCCTTATTTCAACAGTACCTTTTTCAAATCAT
>SOIS01000135.1 GCA_004375965.1 Candidatus Cloacimonadota bacterium
ATGGAGACTACAAAACCTTCTTAAATTCTCCAATATCTGGAGGCGCTTGAAGGCAAGAGTTTTTGAAAATTTAGATATAGAAGAAATAAGGAATCATCCAAAATAGAGAAGCTGAACAAATTATTGAGAAGTAGACAACCAGATATTCCTAGGCTTCCGGAAATTTATGTCACACAGGCCTTGAAAACTTTCACTCACGGTAGAATATCCAAGTTGAAGCTCGCTGAATATCTTGATGTGAAATACGGTGACATGGCTTCATTTTTGAGTGACTATTCGTACCCTGATATCGAGGAATTCAATCTTGCGAGTTTTTCTCCTTGATGCTGATGTTATTATCTGGTGCGCAGAAAATAATAAGTTAGACGCACTTTTCAAAAATAAAAAGATAAAAATCCCCCGAATTATATATGAACAAGCAGAGCGTTATACAGTTCCTGAAACTCATGAAAAAAAGATAATTGTATTAAGTGATGGGTGATGGGGACAGGAGTAAACTTTTAAACTTTTTAAAAGAAAAAAGGGGACAGCAACTTGCACGAATTAAATTCGTGCCTACATTTTGAACTGTTAAAACTGTGCCTGCAATTTTTGGGAGTGAATCAATTCAAGAAGGGATTATGCCGAGAAAATCGGTGATTTTGCTTTGCAACGACCCGCCCTGTGTAATAACGTTTATCAAAAGAATGTCTGGTATTACACGAGGCAAGTCGGTGCACTCCATAAAAACCTATAGCACCGCAACAAGAGGAGTTGTTGCACTCCAAAAAAGAAAAGGGAAGCCGCAAGCCCCGTTAGAGAAGATTTGAAGTAAAGAATGAGATTGCTTCGAAATCAAAAAAGTTGAGCATACTCGCAATGACCCCGTTAGAACTTAACAGGTACGTTCAAAAAACGCACCTCACTTCTTACGGGGCAAGCACCATTAGAGATTGCGGAAAAGACAAAGGATTCTTTTCCTACTTCTAACGGGGTAAACAGTTACATACGCAGGCTGACTTGTCCTACGAAGCTTTAGCGTAGGTGGAAGCCTGCGGCTACAGAATCTAAAGCTTTTTATTTTCCAAATTCGTTAATGATTTTTGCTACTTCGTCACCAACCCTCGCTTGACCTTCATTTGTTGATGCGCCTATATGTGGTGTACAGAAGAAATTATCGAGTGTAAGCAGTTTGTTATCAACAGGCGGTTCAGCTTCAAAAACGTCAAATGCAGCACCCGCTATCTTTCCAGATGATAATGCATCATAAAGGGCATCTTCATCAACTATTCCACCCCTTGCGCAGTTGACGAGATATGCATTTCCCTTCATTTTTGAAAGTTGTTCTGATGAAATGAGATGGTGGGTCTTCTCGTTATGGGGTAGGTGAAGTGAGATGAAATCAGATTTGCTCAGTAGCTCATCGAGGCTTACAAATGATACCCCTTCAACATCAGTCTCTTTTACATATG
Source organism: Candidatus Cloacimonadota bacterium (assembly GCA_004375965.1). GTDB lineage: Bacteria > Hydrothermota > E44-bin80 > E44-bin80 > E44-bin80 > SOIS01. The sequence continues at coordinate 1,452 of SOIS01000135.1, forward strand.
GATCATATGCTGTAACATTCATTCCAAGAGCAGTAGCCTTTTTAGCCGTCTCTTTGCCTATCCTTCCTATTCCCACAATACCAAGTGTTTTTCCAGAAAGTTCAATCCCTTTCAGTTTCTTTTTTATCCATTCCCCTGTTTTGAGTGATGCTGTTCCCCTCGGTATATGCCGTGCGAGAGAAAACATATGTCCAACTGCAAGTTCAGCAACTGAAGCAGAACTGGCTGCAGGGGTATTTCTGACTTCAATGCCCGCATTCTTCGCATCCTCAACATCAATATTGTCAATTCCTACTCCGCCTCGTACAATAAGTTTTAGATTTTTTGCTTTTTCAAGCAGCGGTTTCCTAACCTTTGTTCTGCTCCTTACCACAAGGGCTTCATAATCAGGGATTATTTCGAGTAGTTCTTCAGGTGTCACATCTGGTTTTACATCGACTTCATGTCCCGCCTCTTTCATTTTATTAATAGCGGATTCAGAGACAGGATCAGAAATAAGTACTTTCATGATATCCTCCTTCTTGGAATATTTTCTCTTTCTTTCACCTTGTCGTTGCGAGACCACCAAAGGTAGCCGTGGTAATCTCATAGTGACAGAAAGCGAGTACGAGATTGCTTCGCATAGGCAGAGCAGGAAGAGACACTCGCCCTGTGAAATAAAAACTAAGCAATAATACACAGTATTTCACGGGGCGAGCAATGACACTTTTTCGGTTACAGACCCAGGATTTCATTGATTTGCGAAAGAAGCCATTTCATATCATCAAGTGTTAGGTCGCCCATATGTGCTATTCTGAATGACTGTTCTTTTAGTTTACCATACCCATTTGAAATCATTGCTCCCCTCTTCCCAAGTTCCTTGTTCAGGTCAGCAACACTGATACCACGTGTATTCTTAATAGCAGTAAGGGTATTTGAAAGATATTTTTCATCCGGGAAGAATGCAAAATATTGCCTTGTCCAATCCCTCACATAATTTGCCATCTCAAGATGTCTTGCAAATCTGTTCTCAAGCCCTTCCTCAAAGAATCTGTCAAGTTGTTTATCAAGTGCGAATATGATGGAGATGATAGGCGTAGTGGGTGTCTGATGTTTATCCTGGTCATACTTCAGAAAGGTAAGGAAGTCAAAGTAGTATCCCCTGTTTGGAATGGATTCAGCCTTTTTTAATGCCTTTTCGCTTACCGAGCACAGAGCAAGACCTGGTGGTAGTGCAAAAGCCTTCTGAACACCAGCAAGACAAACATCAATACCAAGCCTATCCACTTCTATTTTAACGCCCACCATAGAACTGACGGCATCTACAAGAAAAGAGACATCGGGAAACTCCTTCATCACTTCTGCAATCTCATAAATGGGATTCATAACACCTGTTGAGGTTTCATTATGGACAAAAGTTACTGCATCGTATTTGCCCGTTTTCAATGCATCCCTTACCATCTCAGGGAGGATTGCCTTTCCCCATTCTACCTCTACTACATCCGCTTCTTTCCCGTTTGCCTTCGTAATCTGATGCCACCTTTTACTGAATGCACCACAGACAAGATTTAAGGCTCTCTCTTTTACACAGTTCCTAATCGCTCCTTCCATGAGTCCTGTAGCTGATGAGGTGGAGAGAAATACTTTGTTCTCTGTATAAAACACCTTCTTGACCTTCGGAATTACAGAATCATACAATTCTGAGAACTCCTTACTTCTATGACCAATCATTGGAGTCTTCATTACATCAAGAATGTCTTCTCTTACCTCTGTTGGTCCAGGAATGAAAAGCTTCTTATGCATAATACCTCCTATATCAGTTATTCGTTATTAGTAATTTATTTAGATGTTTGTTATTAGTTTTTAGTCGTTTGTCTTTGTTCCATTAACCATTGACGTTTAACAATTGACCACTTATGTGTTTGGTCATTAGTTATTAGATATTCGGATTTGTGTTTCGTTATTTTCATTACCCTTAACTCTCAACTCTTTAATCTTAACACTTCTACTTCTTTATAAGACCCCTCTGTCTCTGAACCCATATGTCGAAGTTTTTTCGTTTTTTGTCGTATGGAATCTTTTCCTCAATAGTGTCAAATATTTTGAGAATCCTTTTTGCACCTACAATACGTGAAAGTGCTATTAGAACTGTTTTTCTATTCTCTTTTTTTTCCAGGGAATTTTTACTGATAAAATCAATTAGTTCTTCATCAGTAGGAGAATGTGATACATTAGTAAACATATCTTTGTATAAAAAGACTATTTTTTTAACACTCCTTTTTCTTGTTGCTTGAAGGTGTTTGAGAAGTTTCTGTTCCTGTTCAATTGGGTCATGGGTGGTTATATGGATTTCTTCCTTTTCTTCTTTAACATCTTTTTGAATTTCCTCTTTCTCTCCATACTTTTTGATAAAAACTTCTTTTATCTGAAAAACTTTTCTTGACAAATCTACTAAAGAAAACTGGTCAAGGATTTCTTGCCACTCCATTTCTGTAATAATTCCCTCTTTTTCTTCATCAAGAAAGGTCTTGATATCATCAACCATCTCTTCCACAGTATGTTCTCTCCCACGAAAGGTGGATTTTATAATCCTCTTTGCAGCATCTACAATATAAGTTCTTAGTTTACCAGCCATTTTTATTCATGGGTACTAATGGTACAGCCACAGTGAGGGCAGATATAACCCTTGTCAAGTGACCTTGAATCAATAGAAAGAGGTGCACCGCAACCGAAACATTTTAGCCTTTCTACCTCTGACATTGCAGTATATTTTTATCTACTCAGGGTTCTGATGACAAGTTTACTACATGCCTTTAAGGTATCAAAGACACCTATACCCTGTGTTGCAACTGCCTCAAAATAAGGTGCATTTATAGGATTCAACACACCTGAAAGTTTATCAATTGGAGAAATATTGGGAAGGTCTCTTTTATTATATTGAATCACTAAAGGAAGATTGTTTATGTAGAGCCCTAATATTGCAAGATTCTCTTTCATGTTTTCCCTGCTGTTAATATTATCGTCAAATCTTTCTATCTGAGAATCAGCAACAAAGATTATTCCATCAACACCTTTTAGTATTAGCTTTCTTGACGCATTATAGTATACCTGACCTGGAACTGTATATAAATGAAATCTTGTCTTGAAACCCTTTATTGTTCCCACATCAACAGGGAGGAAATCGAAAAAGAGTGTTCTATCAAGTTCCGTTGCAAGACTTATTAGTTTTCCTCTGATACCGGGCGAGATCTTTGAGTAGATGTACTTTATATTCGTTGTCTTACCACCCAGACCCGGTCCATAGTAAACAATCTTACAATTTATTTCTCTTGAAGCATAATTAATGAGCGACACGGGATCTTAAGTAAAAAGGTTATCGATTTCGCTGTCTGCTTCCTTAAAGAAGTCTTCACCAAATTCTCTTTCTTTTTCCACCGTTACAGAGCCAAGCTTTTCAAATATCCTTGTAAATATTATTTCAAGTTTTTGTGTAGTATTGTTGACCTTCAGCCGAACAAGACCGAGGGTTGTTTTTTGACCAAAAATAACAACAAGGATAACACTTTGTGCAACAACTGAAACATAAAGGCTGAACTTTTTCCCTTGATGATAAAGTGTCTTAAATTCAGCTTCTCCAATTAACAGAGCGAGCTGACTTGTTGCAGCAAAGTCGGCTGCTGAGAGAGATGCAAATGCAGACATATCAATCGATCTAACATCCCCTGCACTTGTAATTAATTGACCAGCTTTATCTATAAGAAGCACACTTTCTGCATTAGATTCTTTCCGTAATATCTCAAGACTTTCGTTTATCTCCCAGAAATCTTGCTCAAAAATATTAACGTTTTCAAAAGGCATATAAACACCTCATTTTAAAATTTTATCTTCTTATTTGAAGATTACATTCATTATTGTAGTTTACGTGTCTTATATTTTTGCTTCAGCCATCTTAAGTAAACGGTTCCATTTTCTATCAACTTCTTTTTGCGCTTCTTCTACGATATGTTTATTACTTTCACTTAAAAGATGTCTGAAACGTCCTTGAAGTTTTGTCCACTCTATGAGAGGCTTTTTCTCCCTGGGTTTAAAGTTGATTTTATGGATACCGTTCTCTACCTCGTAGAGAGGCCAGAAACATGTTTCAGCTGCCAATTTTGACATCTTTATAGAGAGGTGTGGGGGGTAGACCCATCCAAGTGGACAGGGTGAAAGAACATTGATAAAGGTAGGCCCCTCAATTGTAAGGGCTTTCTCTACCTTTTTTGTAAAATCAGCCCAGTTGTGTGGTGCAGCCTGGGCAACATAGGGTATATCATGGGCAGCTATCGCTTCTGTTAAATCCTTTGGAAACTGTTGTTTTCCAGGGATTACAGTTCCAGCTGGAGAGGTTGTTGTGTGTGCCCCAAAAGGTGTAGCACTTGACCTCTGAATACCAGTATTCATATATGCCTCATTGTTATAACAGAGGTATAGCATGTCATGTCTTCTTTCCATTGCTCCTGAGAGGGATTGAAATCCGATATCATACGTACCACCATCACCGCCAAAAGCGATAACATTTATCTTCTTTGTTATTTTCCCTCTTTTTTTGAGCGATCTGTATGTTGTTTCAATTCCACTTCCAGTTGCTGCTGAGTTTTCAAAGGCATTATGAAGGAATGGAACCTTCCAGGCGGTGTAAGGGAAAATCGTAGAAACTACTTCCATGCAACCTGTAGCACCTACAAAAATAGTATTTTTTCCTGCGACGAGGGCAACCTGTCTTAGTATAATGCTGGCAGCACAACCTGCGCACGCCCTGTGTCCATAGGTAAAAAGATCCTTCTCACTTGATAGTTGTTTCAAACTCGGCATCGTTCCTCCTATTCTCTTACACCAAGATAATTAATAAGATTTTTTACCTCACCTTTTTCAGCAACCTTTTCGAGGTCTTTATAAACACTCTCAATCTCCTCAGGAAATATGTCTCTACCTCCGAGTCCATAAATGTAATTTGTGACAATTGGTCTTTTCTCTGATTCATAAAGACAGGACCTGATTTCATGAAAAACGGGTCCACCAAAGGAACTCATTCCATCTGCCCTATCAAGTATTGCAATTGCCTTCATATGCTCAAGTGATTTTTTAATCTCTTCAGAGGCAAGAGGTCTAAAAACCCTTATTTTGAAAAGTCCTACCTTCATACCCTTTTCTCTGAGAGCATTTACAACCACCTTGGTTGTTCCCGCAGTAGAGCCGAGAGCAATTATTGCTAAATCTGCATCTTCCATCCTGTATTCTTCAAAAAAACCGTAACTGGTTCCAAATTTCTCCCCGAATTCCTTTCCTACCTCAATCACTGCTGCTTTTGCCTCCTTCATTGCTTCTATTTCCTGCCGTTTGTGTTCAAAAAAGTAATCCTGTAGGTCGAGCCCTCCCAATGTGATTGGATTATCAACATCAAGCAGATCGTAAGGTTTTCTATGTTCACCAATGAATGCCTGCACTTCCTCATCTGGAAGAATTTCAAGTCTCTCCATTGAATGACTAATGATGAATGCATCTACACTTACAATTGCTGGTAAAAAGACCTTCTCTGCAATTTTCATTGCCTGGATTGTATTATCGTATGCCTCCTGTGAATCTTCTGAATATATCTGAATCCAGCCTGAATCCCTTGAAGCCATCGTGTCTGAATGGTCACAGTGAATATTTATCGGTCCTGATAGAGACCTATTTACTTCACATATAACTATGGGTAACCTCAATCCTGCAGCTATAAAAAGTACCTCATGCATTAAGGCAAGCCCCTGTGATGCGGTGGATGTCATTACCCTTCCACCTGCTGCTGCAGCGCCGACACAGGCACTCAAGGCACTATGTTCACTCTCAGCAGGAACAAACTCCGTATCCACCCTTCCATCAGCTACAAAACTTGAAAAGATCTGAACTACCTCTGTTGCAGGTGTTATTGGATACGCGGCAACTACATCTGGATTTATCTGTCTCATTGCCTCTGCCATTGCCTCGTTGCCTGTCTTTGCAACTATCATCTTTTCCATACAAAATCCTCCATCTCTATTTAGTTTCTTTACCTTATTCAGACTCTACTTCAGATTGCATAGTTATAGCATCCTTGGGGCATTCCTCTGCACAGATGGCACAGCCCTTGCAAAAATCGTAATTAATGCCTGTAACCTTATTGTCGTTGACATAAATGGATGAATCAGGACAGTATATCCAGCATATTAAACAGTGAATACACTTATCGAAATCAATAATAGGTTTCTCTATTCTCCAATCACCAGTTTTGAAATCCTCCGAAGAACCTGGTTTTATAATCTGTGTTCCTATAGGTAATTCCTTCCATCCTTTCTTCATTCTTGCTTTACCTCCTCATAAGCTTTCTTTATTGATTCTAAATTTCCTTTCACTATTTCGGGTCTTCCTAAAAACTTCTTTTTTAGTTTCTCTTCCGTATCCTTTAACATCTGATTAAAATCAAGGATACTGGTAACCTTTATCAGTGCTCCAAGCATTGGGGTATTTGGAATCCTCTTACCTATGGTCTCTTCGGAAATTTTATATGCATCACAGGTTGCAATCTTTTTCCCCTTAATGTTGAATTCCTTTCTTATTTCTGCTGGGGATTTATGTGTGTTAATAAGAAGGTATCCGTCGTCAGGGAGTCCGTCTGTGACATCTATAGTTTTCATCAGCGTTGAGTCAAGAACGATTACTATATCAGGGTTTGTAATACCGCAATGTATGGTAATAGGTTTGTCACTCATTCTATCGAAGGATTGAACAGGTGCGCCCATCCTTTCCGGACCATACTCTGGGAAAGCCTGGATATACTTTCCTGTAGAGAGTGCCGCATCTCCGAAAAGAAGAGCAGCTGTTTTTGCACCCTGTCCTCCTCTTCCGTGCCATCGTATTTCAAAAATCTCTTTCATGGAACCTCCTTCAAACTCTTACTTCAATTCAAATTTATCCAAACAAATCTTTACAGTATTTACTTTTAACACTAATTTCATTGTTCGTCAAGTAAAAAAACAAAAAAAATCATTTCTTTATGTGCTTCGAAAGAATAAATCACAGAGGTCACAGGGATCATAAAGAGAACAGGCAGGATAAATTTTATTAACGACAAGGATTTTAAGAGATTGAAAGAAATGTTTTTTTTCTTCATGGTCCTTCTGTTATCTTTTTTCTTGACGAAATGAGAAATGTGCTGTATTAATGAATTACTATGATTCAGACATAAGACTGCAGGCAGGATATACAGAGTAGGCAGATAAAGAATGGTTGCATTGCAACTGGTACAGCATGACTAATGACCGATGTCTGAGTTGAAGTAATTTATTAGGAAGAGGAGGGTTGATGAAAGAGTTATGTGAATATGCTATAGAGATAGCAGTCCAACTTGGAGCAGATTATTCTGATATACGTATTACAGACGATAGGTCACAGAGGATTATGATAATTGATAGAAGTCCAAAAGAGGTTAAAGACGAGAATATCTACGGCTTTGGTGTAAGGGTTTTAAAAAATGGAGCCTGGGGTTTTGCATCATCAAATAAGGTCAGAAAAAGAGAGATAGAGAAGATTGTAAAGAGGGCATTCTCAATAGCAAAGGCGAGTTCGCTTCTTTCTCATGAGAAGGGGATATCTCTTGCAGCCGAACCTGTTCATAAAGACAGATTTGTTACGCCTATTGAGATTGACCCTTTTAACATAGGAATAAATGAAAAGGTTTCTATGCTTCTTACTATTAATGAGAAAATGTTAAAGGTAAAATCAATTGTAAAAGCAATATCTTTTTTTATTCTAAACCGAAGAAAACAATTCTTTGCCTCTCAGGAAGGTTCCTTTATTGAGATAGAGATTACAACTGTAAATAGCGATTATTCAGCAGTTGCAGTGAAGGGTAATGACTCACAGACACGGTCTTTTCAAGCTTATCCCAAAAACGCTGGATGGGAACATATACTCTCTCTTAAGTTGGTTGAGAATGCCGAAAGGATTGCTCAGGAAGCGGTTGCAAAACTGAGTGCATCGTATCCTGAGGAAGGTAAGAAAGATCTGGTTCTCAATCCTTGCCATCTTTCACTTACAATACATGAATCTGTAGGTCACCCGACAGAACTTGACAGGGTGATGGGATATGAAGCCAACTTTGCTGGAAAGAGTTTTGCTACGCCTGAGAAGAGGGGGAATTTTAAATATGGAAGTAAACTTGTGAATTTTATAGCTGACAACACACTGCCGGGAGGGCTTGCAACCACCGGGTACGATGATGAAGGAGTTGAATGTCAGAAATGGGATGTTATAAAAGATGGCATTCTTGTTGATTATAGCTCAACACGTGAGGTTGCACCATTAATTGGAGAGAAAAGGAGCCGTGGTTCCGGACGTGCAGATGCATATTATAGTTTTCCCATCAACCGTATACCCAATCTATATCTTGTACCCGGTAAAAAGGATGTATCCCCCGATGAACTTATATCAAAAGTAAAGGATGGAATATATATTGAGGGAAGAGGGAGTTTTTCCATAGATCAGAGAAGGTTGAACTTTCAATTCGGTGGTGACCTTTTCTATGAGATCAAGAACGGGAAAAAGAAAAGAATGTTAAGGGATGTAATCTACCATTCTATTACACCGGATTTCTGGGGAAGTCTTGATGGTTTATCTGGGAAAAAATACTGGGAACCGAGAGGATTATTTAACTGTGGAAAAGGTGAACCTATACAACGTGCGCAGATGACAAATGGTGCTCCATATGCGCTTTTTAGAAAAATAGATGTGAAAAGGGGAAAAAAATGAAGATTGATAAATCAATAATAGATTTATTGAAAAAGCACAAGCAATGTGATGATGTTATTATCTGTTATAAAGAAGTAGATTCCAATCTCAGTCGATTTGGAGAAAACAGGATTACACAGAATATGTCGAAAAAGATTGAGGAAATAACTGTTAAAGCAGTTAAGGAAGAAAGGGTAGGTTCAGCTGTTACGACAAAGGCTGATAGGAATTCGTTACTCAAGACATTAAAAAATGCGGAGAGTATTGCTTCAACAATACCGAAGGATCCAGAATTTATGCCTCCCCTGCAGTCTCGTAAATGTAAGGATGTGAACAGAGAGGTTGAAGCTACTGCAAGAATAACACCTCTTATGAAAGCAAAGCAGATTCTCAGGATAATTGAAAGAGCAAAAAAGAAGAATGCCATAGCAGCAGGATATTTCTACAATACAAAAACAACACTATCCATATTGAATACGAAAGGATTTTTTTGTAGTCATACTCTCACAAATGCTGATTTCTCTATTACTGTATCAGTTGGTGATTCGAGTGGGTTTGCTGATGCATCTGATGAGGATATAAAGAAGATAGATGCATATAGGCTTTTTAGAACTGCTTTACATAAAGCAGAGATTGGTATAAACCCCGTTGAGATAAAGCCAGGTAATTATTCAGTTCTCCTCGAACCTATCGCATTGGGAAGGTTAATGTGGTTTCTTTATTTTCTTATGGACAAAAGAACATCTGATGAGGGTTGGAGTTTTTTCTCAAAGAAAGAAGGAAAAAAGATCGCTTCAACGAATATCACAATTTTTTCTGACCCATATTATCCTGAGAATCCTGGGATTCCTTTTGATTTTGAAAATGACGGAATACCATTGAAAAAGCACATCTGGATAAAGAATGGTGTTCTCAATAAACTCTGGACTACACGATACTGGGCAAAGAAAAAAGGCATAAAAGCAACAGGTGTCCCGTCAAATCTTATAATGAATGGCACAAATAAAACAAACGAGGAAATAATTAAAAAGGTTAATTATGGACTTCTTGTAACGCGCTTATGGTATATTAGATTTGTAAATCGCAAGGAACTTATTCTGACAGGGATGACAAGAGATGGTCTTTTTCTTGTGGAGAACGGGAAGATTTCAAAGGCTGTGAAGAATATGAGATTTAACGATTCGCCGTTTACAATTCTGTCAACTGTGAAATATTTGGGAAAACCAGAGAGGGTAGAGGGGAAACTTCTCATTCCTTCCATTTTTGCTGAGAGATTCCATTTCGCATCAACAACTAAGTTCTAATGGGTTAGAATGTATTGAAGTTATTGAGTTATTAAGTTATTGAGTTATTTGCAGTTAGGAAATTTATTGAGGAATTGTCATTGCGAGCACGCTTTCATATTCTCAATTAGATTTTTAAAAAGAACAGGCGAGGCTTCCAGCCTCGCATTCTGGAATGAATCAAGTTCGGTGAGGAAATGGGATGAGAGGACCACAATCTGATTCCAATCTTAAAGATGTGACTACTTATTCCTTTTTCTTAAAATAAATCCTGTATCGTTAATATATAAATAAAAGGTATCCTTGTTCGGATACTGAAATGCTCCTATCCCATAAGCTGTATCAACGAATGGAATGGATTCACCATATAGTAATAGAAATTTCCATAAACGTCCCTGCGGCTTGATTTCATATTCTGTTGTACTTTTTCCTTCTGCTTTTTCCCATCTTCCTCTGAACCGTGTTACCTTATAATAAGTATCAGCTCCCAACCACCTCAAATGTACACTCCATCGTAAGATGCAGCCTTCAACCATCCACTGATCACCAGAAAGCGTGAAATTATACTCTTTGTTTCTTTTTTCATCAAAGAAGTATATGTTTATTGTTTCATCTGGTTTTTCTGCATGGATCATGCCTAACCTTTCTTCATGGGTATACCTTGAGAATGTTTGGAGAAAAAGAGATAAATATATGAAAGAGATAGAAAAGGCAATAATTATCAGGAAGATTATGAAAGAAGAGAAAAACCTTTTTATTTTCATTTTTCTTTTCGCCATTCTCACGATTACCGATATAAATATCAACAGTGCGATAAGGAGAAGTACAACACCTACGATTCCTGTTATAATTGCAAATTTATCCATTTTTTTTCTCCATTTTTACAGATTAATTTTCTACATCAAAAAATTTTACAACTAAATATCTTTCTTGTCAATGAAAAAATAGCCCGTTGCTGCGTTTTAGGTTTTTGGAATGTAGCAACAGAGTAATTACATGCAATCTCAAGAGATATTCTCGGCATGTGAGAAATATGTGTAAGCGAGTCAAGTCTCCCACACCACATAATTCGTACCCGACTTGATTCACTCCCAAAAAGGATTGTCATTGCGAATATTCTTTCATACGCACTGCTGAAGCAATCTCGTTTTTTTATAGGAGCAGATTTTTATAAAGAGATACACATTACAGAACACTCTTTTTTTCTTGAAATCAAAGGGATACTCTGATATAATATTTTAGTGGATAAGCTGTTAGCGAGAATAATGAGAACAGGAAATAATGTCTGTTAATGTGAAGACGGGAATTGATGTTCTCGAAAAGGAAGGTTTTACCCGCTTCAAAAACCAGAGGATTGGGCTTATCATTAATCCCTCCTCAGTAAATAGAAATCTTGAAAGTACACTCAATATTTTTCAAAGAAATAAAATCAATATAACTGCACTTTTCAGTCCAGAGCACGGAGTAAAGGGTGAATTGCAGGATCAGGAAGAGTGCATGAGTTTCATAGATAAAAAGACCCGTATCCCTGTTTACAGCCTTTACGGAAAGCAACTTGACCCGGATAAAAAAATGCTTGAAGATGTGGATACCCTTGTTTTCGATATTCAGGATATTGGAGCACGATACTACACATATATATGGACTATGGCTCTTTCAATGGGGAAAGCAGAGCAGTATCATAAAAGATTTATTGTGCTTGACAGACCTAACCCTATAAACGGTCTTAATATCGAAGGTCCTATACTTGAAAAGGACTATGAATCGTTTGTCGGTTTATTTCCAATCCCTATTCGGCATGGTATGACCATTGGAGAATTAGCATGTATGTTTAATGAGGAGTTTAATATAGGCGTGGAACTTGAGGTTATTAAAATGGAAGGATGGAAGAGGATATTGTGGTTCGATGAGACAAGTCTCCCGTGGGTTCCGCCATCTCCCAATATGCCTACACTTGATGCAGCAACCCTCTATCCAGGTATGTGTCTCTTGGAAGGGACAAATCTATCAGAGGGAAGGGGTACCATGAAACCTTTTGAGTTTTTTGGTGCACCCTGGCTCAAAAGCGGGTTGGTTCTAAAGAAATTTAAAAATTTAGGAGATTGCAGGTTTAGGTCACTTTACTTTAAACCCCTCTGGAGTAAATATAAGGGTGAAACCTGTGCAGGGTTTCAGTTGCATATAACGAATAGAAAACGATTCAAGCCCGTTAGAACAGCGCTTGAAATAATTTATGCTGTGAGAAAGACACATCCTCAAGATTTTGAATGGAGAAAACCACCTTATGAGTTTGAAGAGGAGAAACTTCCCTTTGATATACTCATTGGCAATTCAATGATAAGAAGGATGATAGAAGATGAATGTTTTATTGAGGAGATAGAAACAGTTTGTAATGAGGGGATTGAGGAATTTAAGGAAATAAGAAAAAGGTATCTTCTCTATGAATAAGGAAAATAAAGATGGAGTAGCGAAACTTGTTTCGCGTTGTGGAATAGCAAGGTCTGTCTTATGTCTGAATTGAAAATGATTGAAGCGGCAATACTTGCAGCGGGTGAAGGTAGGAGAATCCTGCCAATTACAAATTTTTTTCCAAAGCCTCTTCTTCCTATTGTAACGAGACCTTTGCTTGAGAACATAATACTTTCATTAAAACGACAGCACATTAAGAAGATATGTATAAATGTTCACCATCTGAGAGGGAGAATTATTGATTTCTTACAAAGAAAACAGTATGATATGGAAATTGAGATTTCAATTGAAGACAGAATTCTTGGGACAGGTGGAGGTATAAGCAGGATGAGAAGGTATATTAAAGGTGAAAACTTTGTTGTTCATAACGGTGATGTCGTTACTGATATGAAGATACATGATGCTTTAAAATTTCACAAGAAAAAAAATGGACTGGCAACGCTTCTTATTGAGAAGAGAAAACATTCAAAGGATATTCAAATAGATAAGGCGGGAAGGATAATAGATATTGCTGAGAGACTGAAACCGAAAGGAAAAGTACAGGGAACGTTTGGTTTTACCGGGATTACCATACTCAATAGGAAAATTTTTGATTTTCTACCAGAAGATGATTTCCATGATATTATAGATACTTTTGCTTCTCTCATAACAGAGGGTGAGAATATCTTTGGATTTGTGTGCAGGAATAATTACTGGTCAGATATTGGAACTAAAGAAAAGTACCTTCTTGTTCATAAGGAGATTCTCATAGATAGGAAGTATATACTCTGCGATTTTTCTCTTCCAGCCACTCCATTTTTTATCGGTAAAGAATCTCTGGTGAGTAAAAAGACAGAACTTTCAGGTTTTGTATCGATTGGGGAGAACTGTTATATTGGTGATACTGTAAGACTTGAGAATTGTGTGATCTTTGATAACACTATTCTTGATGATGGAAAAACATATAAGAATTGCATCATTTCAAAGGATTTTATCGGATAGAGGTATTTAATGTTAATGAGGATGAAAAAAATCGAAGTTCGAAAGAGAATTAATAAACTACTGGATAAAAAGGATTTTTACCATCTTAAAAAGAATGCAAAGGTAATTTATCTACCAGGTGGTTCTGACAGGGAATTTTATCGAATTATTGACGAAATCACTTTTGTTGCAATGTTTACCTCCACGAAAAAGGAAGTGAAGGACTATCGCAGGATACAGAAATATCTTTTAGATAAAGGTATCGGAGTTCCTGAAATACTTGTGGCAGATAGTGATGAAGAACTGATTCTTATGGAAGATGTTGGCACAACAAGTCTTTATAGTATTGTGAAAGAGACAGCTGATATGGGTTTTATTGAGTTTCTTTATAAACTGGTTATAAGAAGCCTTCTTCATCTCCAGATAGAGGGGAATTCAGGAATCGAGAAGTGTAAACCTGTATACAAAAGGGTTTTTGACAATGATGTGTTACGCTGGGAATCTGACTATTTTTCCTTGGGATTCCTTGAAAGTTTTTGCGATTTTTCTCGCACTGAGATAAAAAAACTCGATAAGGATTTCCATAACCTTGCACTTTCTCTTGTAGATGAACCTCTTTTCTTTATGCATCGGGATTTTCAATCACAAAATATCTTTTTTAATAATAGTTTTGTTAGGATTATTGACTTTCAGAGTGCACACAGGGGTATACTTACATATGACCTTGTTTCTCTCTTAAGGGATGCGTATGTTACACTTCCTAAGGAAATGAGAGATAGGCTCTTTGCTTTTTATTACTCTTTGCTACAAGAAAAGGTAGATATTTACAGAGATTTTAAAACATTCAGAAGGGTTTATGTGCTTTCAGCCATTCAGAGAAATATGCAAGCACTTGGTGCATTCTACTTTCTCTCTTGGTTGAGAAAGAAAAAATGGTTTATCAAGGCAATACCACAGGGTCTGAAATATCTAAAGGAAGGACTTGATGAAATCGATGAATTCAAAGCTCTGAGAGAGATTGTTTATTCTTCAAAGGTAATAAAATGTGTGAGTTCGATTGTTTTATAGAAGAAAAAATTGAAGAGGGTTATTTTCCGGGTTGCGTAATTCATATGGGAAATAAAAATGATACCATCTTTCATAAAGCACTTGGTTTTTCTGAACTTATTCCAATAAAAAGAGAGATGAAAAAGGATAGCATCTTTGATATAGCATCGCTCACAAAACCCTTTGCTACAGCAGTATCCATTTTAAGGCTGGTAGACTCAGGAATGATTAGTTTAAACACTCAAGTTGGAAGTATCTTAATGGAACTACAAGGCACAATTGATGAAAGCACAACAGTTTTCGAATTAATGACCCACACATCATCAATTCCCGCCTGGTATCCTTTATACTTCTATTCATTGGAAGAAAGGGAGATAATCAGGTTTATAGGAACAATGAAAAAAGAGAAATCGGTTTATAGTTGTCTAAACTACGTTCTTTTAGGAAAAATTGTAGAGCGGGTAACTGGAGAGACACTTAAGGAGTTTTCAGAGACCAATATTTTCAAACCATTGTCAATGAAGGATACAATATTTAATCCTCCTGATAGCTTGCGAGAAAGGTTTGTTGCAACAGAAGTTGGGAATAGACATGAAAGAGAATTGAGCAAGAGATATATTAAAAAAACATTATTTGAATGGCGAGAAAAAACCATTGTTGGTGAGGTACATGATGGGAATTGCTTTTATTGTTTTAACGGTATAAGTGGTAATTCGGGGCTTTTCTCTACTGCTTCTGATCTTGCACGCTTTGCGAGGCTTATCTTACAAGGCGGGAATGAGGTACTAAAGCCTGAAATGGTCCAATTTCTCCTGAAAACGCTTACATTTGTAAGAGGGGAAAAAAGGAGTATTGGTTTTCTTATTGGCGGTGATGGATGTGGCAGATTATCTCAAAAAACTATTTGGCACACAGGCTTCACAGGCTGTGCACTCTGGATTGACCCCCTGAAAGAGATTTTCATTGTTTTTCTCAGCAATGCTGTACATCCAGAAGTGAGACCAAATATCCTTAAACCCATCCGTCCACAGATTATAAACCATTGTCTTAATATAGCTATGAAGTTATGAGTAGGGAGAGGGTAGCCGCAGTCTCTTGTCCTGAGCGGAGTCGAAGGGTTAGCCTGCGAGTTGTAGCTCTGGACGAATTTGCATTTAATATTGGAATAATTATTGTTGCATCTGTTGGGTATAAAGAAGAGAGAAGCAAAGGTTAGCTCTTGATAATAATCTATGGATTTATTAATGTGTTATTAAGTATTCCAAGCACGGCTTCTTCTTTTGCAGTTAGATTTATACCTGTTGTTACATTTGGAAAAATTATGTATGGTTTCAGTTATGCTAATTCTTGTTTCAGATAGCTACTTCAGTGCTGTTAGTTGTTGGTCTTTTCGTTCTATTAAAGGAATATTTGCAGTTATTAAAAATAAAAACAGTAGTTGGAAATACAGAGTAACCTGAAATCAATAAAATGGACATTCGTTATCTTGAAAATGTCGAGATTTATAAGTCTGTTATTTTAGATGGTATGTTTAATGCAAACCAATCTGTATGGATTGCTACTGCAAATGTCAAAGATTTACAAATAGAAGAAAGTCATCACTATATCTCAATACTAAAACCGTTTAAGAATCTTTGTAGAAGGGGTGTAAACCTCCGCATTTTACATTCTGGCATACCCTCAGAAGCATTCTTAAATGATTTTAGAAAATATGAGCTTCAAAAGGAGGAAAAATTTTTGATGAGACGATGCCTTCGGGTTCATTTCAAGAGCGTCCTTATAGATGAGAAGAAACTCTTTATTGGAAGCCCCAATCTCACAGGTGCAGGACTTGGTACAAAGGCTCAGAATCGTAGAAATTTTGAAATTGGAATTATAACAGATGATAACGAACTTATTAAGAGGGTCCACTCTCTCTTTTCCAGAATATGGGAAGGCGAAATGTGCACTGATTGTGGAAGAAGAAAGATCTGTTATGTTCCATTAGAAGAACCAGCCTGAGAACAAGTTAAAAGGGATGTAGAATGTATGATGTAGGATGAAAGCACCAAATTGTTTGATTAGTTTGATTGGTTCCATTAGTTAAATTGGTTTAAATGGAATTACTGAAGTACTGCAAAACAGTAACACAGTAGTTAAAACACTACAATGAATATTAGAATACTGCAGTTGATTGAGGGAGTAAGGAAAGCTACAGGTTTAACAGTTGTTATAGATGTTTTTCGTTCGTTTTCTGTTACATGCTACGTTTTTGAAAATGGTGCCAGAATGATAATTCCTGTTGGTGATGTTGAAAAGGCGTACGAATTAAAACAGAAAAATCCAGATTATATCCTTATTGGGGAAAGGGGAGGGAGGAAACCAAGCGGTTTTGATTATGGAAATTCACCAACCCAGATTGAGAATGTCAATTTCTTAGGAAAGGTTATTATTCAAACCACCACAGCAGGAACAAAAGGTTTAATGAACGCAAAAGATGCTGATGAAATCATTACGGGTAGTTTTGTAAATGCTCAAGCTGTAATTGATTATATAGTTGCTAAAAATCCGAAAAAGGTATCCTTAGTTTGCATGGGGAAAGCAGGAGTTAGTATGGCGGATGAGGATACCTTATGTGCTGAGTATATTAAGGATTCCCTTGAAAATAAGCAAGCAGATTTTCAGAGAATTGTAAGCTATTTGAGGAACTACGAAACTGCTAAAAAGTTCTTTGATCCTAACAAGGTCTGGGCTCCTGAAAGGGATTTTAAACTGTGTCTCAGCATAAATAAATTCTCTTTTATTCTGAAAGCAAAATCATATATAGACGATTTAATTTGCCTTGAGAAGATTGAAAGGTGCGGAGAAAATATTTAGGAAAATGGATGCAAAGGGATGGTTAAAAAAAGTTGTGTCGTTAAAGGGGGAATCAGTGAAATTATAATAAAAAAATTGACTTTTAGGTAAAAACTATATATAATGACTGTATGAAAGATAAGATATCAAGAAGGGATTTCTTCAGAATTACAACGGCAATGACTCTTTCCTCTGCATCCTTCCTTTTCTTCGATGATGAAGCAGAGGCACAGGAGATGGGTTATACATCTCCAATTGAGGCACGACACTACAGAAAACTTAACAAAAGGATAGTACAATGCTATAGATGTCCAAATCTCTGTAAAATTAAGCCAGGGGAGAGAAGTTTCTGTAGAACAAGGATAAACAGGAATGGAAAACTCTATACTGTTGCGTATAGTAATCCCTGTGCAGTACACATTGACCCGATTGAGAAGAAACCTCTATTTCATTTCCTGCCGAACACGAAAGTGCTTTCCATAGCAACCGCAGGATGCACTTTCAGATGCAAATACTGTCAGAACTGGGAGATCTCACAGTTTCGTCCAGAGGAAACAGTGAACTACGACCTTTCTCCACAGGATGTTGTCAATCTTGCAAAGAGATATAAGACACCCTCTATCGCTTCCACCTATTCAGAACCAACAGCATTTTATGAGTATATGTATGATGCATCAAAGCTTGCTAAAAAGGAGGGGATTAAGACTACGATGCACTCCAATGGTTCGATAAACAGTGAACCCCTTGAGGAGTTATGCGAATACCTTGATGGAGCCAATATTGATTTGAAGTTTTTCGATGATGATAAGTATTTTAAGATAAGCCATGGGTATCTTTCCACTGTTCTTGAGACAATTGAGACCCTCTGTAAGAAAGGAATTCATGTAGAAATAACAAATCTTGTTGTTCCGAGCCTCAATGACAATGAAAAAGAGATTAAAAAGATGTCAACCTGGATTTTCGAGCATCTGGGTCCTGATGTGCCACTCCATTTTTCACGATTTTATCCTACGTATAAACTCAAGAACCTTCCACCAACACCTGTAAAAACACTTGAGTTAGCAAGAGATATTGCAATGGAAGTGGGACTTCAATATGTCTATATAGGGAATGTTCCTGGGCACTCAGGAGAGAACACATACTGTCCCACATGTGGTAAGGCAGTAATAAAAAGAGCAGGTTATATTGTAAAAGAAAATAATCTAAAAGATGGAACATGCGGTTTCTGCGGAAGCAATATAGAGGGAGTGTGGAAGTAGTGGACAAAACTCTCAATTCCTAATTACATAATTACATAATGGCTTAATAACACAATAACGAAGGGGAGAGGTATGAATAGAGATGAGGCGTTTGAATTGATAAAAGAGAAGGTATCAAATAAAAACCTGATAAAACACATGCTCGCTGTAGAAGCCTGCATGATAGAAATGGCAGAATTGCTTGGTGAGGATAAAGAAACGTGGGCAATGGCAGGTCTTTTGCATGACCTTGATTATGACATAACAAAGGATAACTTCCCAAGACATGGTTTTGAAACCGTTGAAATGCTTGAAGGTAAAGGTCTTCCTGAGGATGTCCTGCAGGCTATCGTTTCACATACAGGACATGTGGAAAGAACCTCAGTAATGGACAAAGGCCTTTATGCAATTGACCCAACAACGGGACTAATTGTTGCTGCAGCACTGATGCACCCATCAAAAAAGTTAAAAAGCCTTGATGTGGACTTTGTTATGAGGAGATTCAAGGAAAAACGTTTTGCTGCAGGAGCTGACAGGGAGCAGATAAAGACCTGCTCAGAATTAGATTTGGAACTCGAAGATTTCATTGGAGTCTGTCTTAAAGGAATGCAGTCAATATCCGACGACCTCGGACTGTGAGAAGATAGTAAGGAGTAAGGAGTAGGGAGTAGGCAAACAATAGAAAAGGAGAGATTGCTTCATTAGTCAATACGGAAGATTACTCGCAATGACATGAAGAAACGTCATTGCGAGGAGCGAAGCGACGTGGCAATCTCAGTAGCGTTGGGGCTTGTCCCCAACTATATAAACCATAATTAGGGAGATTATGTGTCAATTTTTAAGGCGTATGATATTAGGGGTATTTATCCAGAAGAACTTGACGAAGGTATTGCAAAAAAGATTGGGAATTGTTTCTCACAAATAATTGATGGAAGAAGCATACTTGTAAGCAAGGATATGAGAGAATCAAGTAAACCACTTCTTAAGGCTCTAATAGAAGGTATTCTCGAAACGGGCAAGGATGTAACAGATATTGGGCTTGCATCAACGCCTATGATGAATTTTGCTGTTGGAAGATTCGGTTATGATGCTGGTATCCAGGTTACAGCATCGCATAATCCAAAGGAATACAATGGATTTAAGACTGTTGGTAGAGAGACCATCCCAATAGGATTTGAAACAGGTCTTAACCTTGTGGAAGAAAAGGTTGAAAAGAACCAACTAATAAAATCAAAAGATAAGGGAAAAAGAGTAGAGAAAAATGTTCTTTTCGAATATATAGACTATGTTTTAAGATTCAAAGGAGATATAAAGCCAATAAAGGTTGTTATAGATGCTTCAAACGGTATGGCAGGTTATACATTGCCTTCAATTCTTGAGGAATTGCCTGGAGAATTTAAGAGACTCTTTTTTGATATGGATGGGACATTCCCAAACCATGAATCAAATCCTCTCGTTGAGAAAAATCTTGATACGTTAAGAAAAGTTGTGATAGAGGAAGAAGCAAACCTTGGTGTTATCTTTGATGGAGATGCAGACAGATGCTGTTATGTGGATGAGTTGGGAAATGTTATAAGACCTGATTTGATTACAGGGATTATAGCAGAAGAAGTTTTGGTTGGAAAGAAGGGAGAAAAAATTCTAATAGATGTTAGAACGAGTTGGGCAGTGAAAGAATTAATTGAAGAAATTGGTTGCATTCCCGAAAGAGTACAGGTCGGGCATGCATATGCCAGGAGAAAATTGAGAGAAGTAAACGCTATCCTTGGAGGAGAACT